>JBHHTZ010000905.1:0-1804 GCA_046753605.1 Anaerolineae bacterium | reverse complement strand
TTCCTTTCCACGGTCGGTCACCCTCCCGCAGTTGCCTTCGGCTAGTACTTGCCGTATCCTCCCCAAGGGAGGGCACGGAGGTTCACGTACAGGGGACTTCAACCCCATTAGTTCGCGCCCATGCTGGGCGTACACAAGGCGCTCCAGCGGACGGGTGACAGCGCAGTCTTTTTTCCAGTTCGCGACTCCCACTCCTGTCCCCCGCCGCTGACACCTGTCGTTGATATGACTTCCAATGTCAAGAGTGGTGAGCAGATTTTTTAGGTTTTCATGATATTTTTTAGCCTCGGTGCATCGGAAGAGCCGGAGCCAGTAAGAAACGGCGGTTGATCCTGCTGATATCCGTGGGTTGGCTACCACCTTACTTGCATCCGTCGGGTGCCTGCCTCTGTCTAGGCTCGAGTGTCCTGTACATGCCTCATAACGCCGCCGAGGGTTACACCAAACCGGGGCTGCGTCTCATCCGATGCACGTTGGAAACCTTCTGAGTGAGGTCATGGGTTCAATCGGGATCGACTTTTTTGCCCTCAGGGTGTGATCGGCACCTCCCGGGCAACGGCCCACATGCATGCGGCCAGCTCCCGGGCAATGGCCACAGTGACCACGTTGGCATGCTTGCCTCGGGCCCCCAGTCGTCGGTAGCGTTTGCAGAGTCTGACCTGGGCTTTCCAGCTGATATCCTGGATGCGTTTGGGTTGCTTCTCGAGTCGTAGTTGCAGGTGTCGGCTGACCTTGGCCGGGTAGCGATAGGCCCAGGCGCCTTCGACCAGGACCCGTCGGGCATGGGTATTACCGGCTTTGGTAATGGAACCCTGCCGGCGTTGCTCACCCGAGGAATATTCCGAAGGGATCAAGCCCAGGAACTTCATCCGTTCTCGTGGGTTATCAAAACGGGTCAGATCGCCGATTTCGGCCACTGTCGTGACCGCAACCGTGAACTGGACACCGCGCAGGGCTTGCAGGGCTTCAACCACCGCGCCCAGACGCCAGGCTTTGACCTGCTCCTGGAGTTCTTGTTCAAGACGCTGGAGCCGTTCGGTATGCTCATTGACGCTGCGGACGTATTCTTGGAAGACGATTTGCTGCGCCGGTGTGGGGCAGACGACTTCCGAGAGCCAGCGCAAGTGGGCCGGGCCCCAGTTTGCCCGGCCCACGTAGCGGATATCTTGCCGGAGCAAAAAGGCTTTGAGACGGAGCTTGGCGGATTTAAGATCGCCAATCGTGTCTTGCCGTGCCCGGGTGAGGTCGCGAATGGCTTCATCTTCGACCCTGGGGACATAGACGGGGGTGAGATCGCCTGAGCGGGCCAGGCGGGCCAGTTGTGTGGCATCGCGGCGATCAGTTTTGACCCGGTCGCCGGGTTTTCTGGGGATCAGAGACGGGGCGACCACCCAGCAATCGTAGCCTTTCTTGCTCAGATAGCGGTAAAGCCAGTAGCCACAGGGTCCGGCTTCATAGACGAAAATGAAGTGTTTGGCTTTGGACTGCATCTTGCGGATGAGCTTGTCGATGTCGCCGTGTCGGGTGCCCATGGGGCCAAGGTAGGTGACCTCGGCGCCGTGATCTTGAGAAACGTACGCCACGGCAATCGAATCTTTGTGGACATCCATTCCGATGAAGAGTGTGCTAGACTGAGACATGGTTGACCTCCAAGTGTGTTGGGTTGATGGTTCGCCATCAGGCGGCTCTGGTTTTGGATAAGCTAACCCGCGTCACGTTGGGGGTCAACCTACCACCATTGGAAGTCATTATGTCTAGGTCGCACTGGAAGTTGTGAAGGTCGTAAACCTATGGAGGATACCAT
>JBHHTZ010000904.1:0-1804 GCA_046753605.1 Anaerolineae bacterium | reverse complement strand
TTACCTATTTCGCCGCACGGGTTTTCGGATATAATGTTAGAAGTCCTATCCAGATGCTCGCTGAGGCCGGTCACCCGACCGCGTCCTGGCTCGGTCAGAGACCGGTTACAGCAGTTCAAGGAGCACAGCAGCCGATGTATATCATCTTGATCGATACGGAGACATGCGAGGGATGTGGCGATTGTGTTGATTCGTGCCCCATGCAACTCCTGGCCCTCGAGATGGCCAGTGACCAGGAGGTGGCCGTGGTCATCGGCAGTCTGGACGAATGTCTGGGCTGTGAGGCTTGCGTTGTGATATGTCCATCCGGCTCCGTGACCATGCTGGAAGCCTGAGTTTAAGCCTTCCTCGTCTGGTCATCTCCGCCCCACGCGGCCGCTCCGGCAAGACCTCTCTCAGCATCGGACTTTGTGCTGCCCTCACCCGGCACGGCCTGGGGGTGCAGCCCTTCAAGAAAGGACCCGACTACATTGACCCCAGTTGGCTGACAGCCGCCGCCAGACGGCCTTGCCGCAATCTCGACCTGTTCATCATGGGAGCCGAGGGACTGGTAACTGCGTTCCTACAAGCCGGACAGGGTGCGGACCTGGCCCTGATCGAAGGCGCTATGGGCCTGTATGACGGCCTGGATCTGGAGGGAAGCGCCAGCACCGCCCAGGTCGCCCGGCTGCTCAAAGCGCCCGTCATTCTGGTTGTCGATGCCACCCGGATGACCCGCAGCGTCGCGGCGCTGGTTCAGGGCTTCCAGGGCTTCGATCGCGAAGTAGACATTGCCGGCGTCATCCTCAACAACGTTGCCCAGGCGCGCCACGAGGCCAAACTGACAGCCGCTCTGCGCCACTATTGTGGCGTTGAGGTGCTGGGCGCCCTGCCCAGAGATCCGGCCCTAACGATACCGCAGCGCCACCTGGGCCTGATACCTCGCGGAGAGCACGATGGTATGCCATTCCACCTGTCTCTGTTTGATCCGGGTGACTCTTCTGCGAACGGTGGAAGATCACAGGCGTTCGACCCCGCCATCAAGGCGCTTCGCCAGGAAGTTGAGACCCACGTAGATCTGGACAGAGTGCTGTCTGTGGCCCAAGGCGCACCCCCGCTGTCTGGCGGGTTTCTGGAGGCAACGCCGCCGGCCTTGAACCCCAATGGAACCGCTGACAGCCCGAGGGTTCGCATTGGAGTAGCGATGGACCGCGCCTTCACGTTCTATTACCCGGCCAATCTGGAAGCTCTGCGGGTGGCCGGCGCGGACCTGACTCCCGTGGACACCCTGCGGGATCGAGACCTGCCGCCGGTAGACGGGCTGTATTTAGGCGGCGGCTTCCCCGAGGTGTTCCGCGAAGAGCTGGAGGCCAACGAAGCCCTGCGTTCGCAAATCCGCGCTGCCATTGAGGACGGCCTGCCGGTCTACGCTGAGTGTGGCGGGCTGATGTACCTGGCTCGCAGCATTGTCTGGAACGGGCATCGGCGGCGCATGGTGGGCACTTTGCCTTGCGACATCGAGATGACAGATCGCCCCCAGGGCCACGGCTATGTCTCCCTGCGGGTAGCAGGACAAAACTCCTGGTTTCGCGCCGGCACCGAGTTGCGGGGCCACGAATTCCACAACTCGCGCGTTACCAACCTGGGGGATATCGAGTTTGCCTACCGGGTGCAACGTGGTCGGGGCGTGGCCGGCGGGTGCGACGGACTCGTGTACAAGAACGTCCTGGCAGC
This sequence comes from Anaerolineae bacterium, assembly GCA_046753605.1. Lineage (GTDB taxonomy): Bacteria > Chloroflexota > Anaerolineae > Epilineales > JAANWY01 > JBHHTZ01. Next base: position 91 of record JBHHTZ010000904.1, on the reverse strand, counting down.
CTACACCCACCTACACACCCTGGGAGCACCCGGCTGGGCAGCGCAGTTCGTGAGTCTGGCAGAGACGTACCGGAACGCACGACATCTTTTC
>JBHHTZ010000903.1:0-1807 GCA_046753605.1 Anaerolineae bacterium | reverse complement strand
TTCCTCACCTATCCATCAAATACAACGTGATGGGTGTGCCGCGCACGGTCATCAATGAGAACATCCACATCGAGGGCGCGGTTCCCGAGCCGATGCTCATGCCACAACTGATGCAAGCCCTCTCCAACGGACATAGTTAGCCTTATTTCCTCTCAGGTTCGACTGTGACGAGGGGCCGGCTGATGTCAGCCGGCCCCTCTTGTGTATCTTGTACCTTGTATGTTCTCATCCGGCGCCGGCTTCTGCCCGGTCTGGACAAAAGATGGGTGTCTGCGCTATGATTGAGCCGGCAGAATCGGTCACGCTCACCAGAAAAGGAATCAAGATGATCGTCGTTACTGGAGGATCAGGGTACGTTGGCAGCCACATCGTGAAGCGGCTGGTCGAGATGGGCCGGCCTGTGCGGGCGCTGGTACGCAGCCGGCAATGGGCTGAAAAAGAGGGACGGTTGAAGGGGCTGCCCATGGACCTGGTCGAAGGCGACGTGACCCGCCCCAACAGCCTGGGGCCGGCCTTCGAAGGTGTGACGGCCATCATCCACACCGTCGCCATCGCCATCGAAAAGGGCGGCCGCACCTACGAGGAGATCAATTATCAGGGCACGATCAACGTTGTCGAAGCGGCCAGAGTCGCCGGTGTTCGACGGCTTATCAATTTATCGCAACTGGGCGCGGACTCCAAACTGCCGTATCGCTTTCTGGCCTCCAAGGGCAAGGCCCAGGAATACGTGGCCGCCTCCGACCTGGACTGGACCGCTTTTCGTCCGTCGGTGATCTGGGGACCGGAGGACGAGTTCGCCAACACCTTCGCGCGGCTGGTACCCCTCAGCCCTGTCATTTTTCCCATTGTGGATCGAGAGGCCGAATTCGAGCCAGTGTGGGTGGAAGATGTGGTGACGTGCAGCGTCAAGGCGCTGGACGATCCCGAGACGATTGGGAAGGAGTACGAAATAGGGGGGCCGGAGGTGCTGACGCTGGAGGAGATCGAACGGCGCACTCTGGCGGCTGTCGGCGCGCGCCGGCTCATGGTGCCGTTCCCCCGGCCACTTCTGGAGATGATTGTGGCGCTCATGGAAACATTGCTGCCGGCCCCGCCTGTGACGCGCAGCCTGCTGGAGCTGCTGGCCGTGAACAACGTCACGACGGACAACGCCATCCGTCGGTTCGTCGCGGAGCCGCGCCCGTTCACCGTGGAGAACATCGCCCCGTACATGCGCCAGTTCCGCGCCGGCGACACGATAGCGCGGTTCCTGGGCCGATGAGCCGCCGAATGAATTCATGACGCAGTTGAACTGATAAACCCGTTTCCGGTGACTGAACCTAATAGCAAGGTGCAGGCTCACCAAATCACCGCCGCCATGGATTGCGGCCCTCACAGCGCCTGCTGGATCGCCGGCGTCAACCGCACCAGGAAGTCATGCGCCGGCTCCAGAGCCAGGCCGGCCAGGAACCAGACCGGGGCGTAGTCCAGGCGAATCAGGCCGCGCACGTGCCAGCGGCTGTGCTTCGAGTAGTCCCACGGGCAGGCGCCGATGAGCCGGCGCAGCAACCAGCCGGCGGCGTACTCGACGGTGAAGAAGCCCAGCATGTACAGCAAGCCGCGCGCCGGCCACGGCCACGCGCGGATGAGGTTGTGGATGGGCTCGTATAGCGGCGCAATCAGGCCGTAGATGGGGAACATCCACAGGTAGCTTGTGCCGCGCAGGTTCCAGCCCCGTTGCCGGCCGGTGACCTTCTCCCGCGTGGCGGTCCACACGATTTCAGCGCACCAGCCCAGAAGGCCGTAGATGATGAAGCGGATTAGCATC
>JBHHTZ010000902.1:0-1821 GCA_046753605.1 Anaerolineae bacterium | reverse complement strand
TCACTCCGCTAACGCTCCGTTCGGAATGACATGAGCTGGCGGGTCGTTACCGGATTACTTTCTCAATCTTCATAAGCCGCTACTCGACCGGCGCTCCCGCCTTAAGTTAACGCGTATGGGGCAGTCCCCCGCTGCTCGGCAAGGCTTCGTCCTGAGGCTCAGCCCGAAGGGTCTCCTGACCGCCGCCGCCCTCGGCTCGGTCAGGAGACCTTCGCCGAACGCGGGGATTGTCCGCTCGGCCTACACCCTGTGCTGCAAGCTCCTGCACAAGGGGGGTTACGGGGGAAGGATATCGTGTACGAACTGGCGAGGCGTAACCACCCGAACTCCGTGAACTTTGCCAAGCGTATGCAGATGTGCATCACCAGACACGATGAAATTAGCTTTACCCTCGAGAGCACAAGCAACGATCCAGTCGTCGTCTGGATCGTCCGGCACAAATGGCTGCGACGGCACTCCCGGAACCAGGATCGTCATCGTGTAGAGAAACTCGAGCAGTGGATCAAGTCGCTCAAGTAGAGCAGGGTATTTCCGCGTGATACGGGGGCGACTGATGACCTCTTCAAACTCGTCTAGCAGAGCGGGTGAAACGACCAGGTGCAAGTGACCGTCGCGCACAGCATCCAGAATCAGCGCCGAAGGGCCATGCGTGACGATGACTCCACTGACCAGAACGTTGGTATCAAGAACGATGCGGGGCCTGACGGGTCGCACGAACTTCATCAACCGCCTGAGCCACGTCAGCAATAACTTCATCTTCGGGGATCTCTGCACTGGCAGCACGGATGGCCGCCACCGCCTCAGCAAAGCGATGGCGAATGCCTTCACGGTCGATTTCCGAGGCGAGGACCCGCCACAGCTCCAGTTTGCGCTCGGGAGGCAGGCGTCGAATTGCCGACAAGAACTGCTCCCAGTTCATTTCGAGGGTTACTTGACTCATGGTTCTTCTCTCAGGAATCAGTCAGATAGTTACGCCTACAACGACCGCGATCTCAGTATACGCTACAACTGCGCTGACGTCAAGAAAGGGGCACTCCCAACCTCAGGTCCCCCTCCCACTCGCCAAGCGCGTCTCAGTAGCCAGTTTTCCCAGGATGGATTATAGCATATCGAGGTGATCTGATGCAACGACGATTCTATCTTTTTGCAGCCATCGCGCTCACGTTGGTTCTGGGGGCAGTTTTCGCTACCCAGACCATGCCGGCCACGCAGCCAGCCACCGGCGCAGCCGTGGCGGGTTCGGACCCGACACCTGACACGGCGACCTACTGGGCGACCGTCCATCAGGCTCAGGCGGCGTTCGATGCCGGCCAGTTCGAGACGGCGATGGACCTGGCACGAGACGCAGCCGCCGTGAATCCAGATGACAACACAGCATGGAGTGTGTACCAGGCCGCGGCCGTCGCCTCGGCTGCCGATGCGTATCTGCGCAACTTGCCGGCCAGCCGCTATCGCATCAAGCCACTGAACTACCTGGCAGACCTGGCGAACGGCGAGCAATACTTCGTGATCGATGTTCGAGAGCCGGATGAGTTCGAGGCCGGCCACATCGAAGGGGCGGTAAACATTCCCCTGCGGGCGCTCACGCAGCAACTGAACCTCCTGCCAGATGGCAAGACCATGCCGATCCTGGTCTACTGTCACAGCCAGAAGCGCGCCACACACGCCCTGGTCGTGCTGCGCGAACTGGGATACACGCACGTCTACAACCTGGAAGGCGGGTACGCCGCATTTCAGGAGTGGATAGCCACCAATCCTATGCCAACTCCTGGCCCCACAGCGACGCCAGAGCCCGAAGCTCCAAGCTGCTAATGGTCGCAC
>JBHHTZ010000901.1:0-1826 GCA_046753605.1 Anaerolineae bacterium | reverse complement strand
TGGTGGAGGCTGCCTTGCAGGACCAGGGCGAGGACTTCCTGGCCCGCGTGCGCGACGTCCTGACCGGCGTGAGCGGCCCCATGCCCCTGGTCGCCTTCCCCATCCACGACCACGACTTCTTCGAACACCCGCCGGCGGATCAGGAGAAGGTTTGGGCGCTGTACGAACAGGTGCTCCGCCTGGCCCAGGACCTGGGCTTCCAGGTCGTCACGATGCGCGACGTGTACGGCATGGTCCAGAACGGGCCGGCGCCCATGCTGACCCAGGACGAACTGCTCACAACCGCCCAAAGTCTTGTCCAGACGATGGAGGCCACGGGGTATCCGCCGGAATTTGTAGGGCGAGTTGCCAACTCGCCCTACAGCCTGGCAGAGGCCTTCGAGGGACTGGCCCGCGCCCTGGCGGCCTACCATCAGACCGGCAGCCTGCCGGCCAGCGTAGAGACGCACGACCTATTGGGTCCCACGGCCTATTTCACCAGTAGTGTGACAGTCGCTACCGTGCCGACCAGCGCTGTGCTGGACGCCGCTGTTGCCACCTCCGCGACTATCACCGACCGCATCCCCTCGCAGGTGGCTGTTGGTGACCAGACCGTCAATCCGGCGGCGTTTCTGTACCTGATGGCTCAGGAGTACGCAGCCATCGCCCAGAGTGGGCCGGCGTCGGTCACCTTGGCTCCTATCAACACGCTGCCGGTTGCCGTGATCCAGAATCAGGAAGCGGACCCGCTGACCAAGCTACAGTTCTGGACCTACAAGCCGGCGGTCTTTGCTTCGGCAGGGTAGTCCACATCTGCGGATTTCCCCGACAACAGTTACTACTCAGCCGCTCCCGCCGGATCGCCAGATCCGGCGGCTGAAACGGCGAAATCGCGTTGATGCCGCGGCCCTCGGCCTGGATTTGACAATCCAGGCCGAGCAGGTTGAGTAGTAACCGATAACAATAGATGGCGTCGGCGGTCGTGTTTGCCATCTGCCGGCGATTAGACTACAATGACGCCGACTGGAGTCCAACCATGATAGGGTCGAAGGGTGAGCCATGATTTCCTTTACACCATCCGAAGAGCAGCAAATGGTGGTGGACGCCGTCCACGCTTTTGCGGAGGAGCAGATGCGGCCGGCAGCCCACGAAGCCGACGAAAGCGGTTATCCGCCAGCGGACGTTATCCAGACCGGGTGGGAGCTCGGGTTGCTGCCGGCTGCCATCCCCGAAGAGATAGGCGGATTTGGCGAGTACTCGGCCCTCATCGGCGTGCTGGCGGCCGAGGAGCTGGCGTGGGGCGATCTGTCCCTGGCACTGCACATCATGACCCCGGCCCTCTTCGCCCTGCCGGTGCTGCTCGCCGGCACGGAGAAGCAGCAGCGTCGCTACCTGCCCGATTTCTGTGGAGACCGCTTTCCGGCGGCGACGGCAGCAGTGATCGAGCCGGCGATTCGGTATGATCCACGCCGGCCAACCACCACCGCCAGACCCATTGCCGGCGGTTGGGCGTTGGATGGCCGGAAGACCTACGTGCCGCTGGCGGCCGACGCCGAGGCCATCCTGGTTTTCGCCCGCGACAGCGAGGCCGGCCAGGTGCACGGCTACGTGGTGGATCGAGATGCCGAAGGGGTCACTGTCGGCGAGCGGAACAAGCTGATGGGGTTGCAGGCGCTGCCGACGTACGACGTCACGCTCTCGGAGGTCGTCGTTGGTGCGGAGCGCCGTCTGGGGGGCCAGGCCGGCGCCGACTTCCAGCGCATTCTCAATCATTGCTGGGTGGCCAGTGCTTCGCTGGCGGTGGGCGTGGCACGGGGCGCTTACGAATACGCCCGCGACTACGCCAA
>JBHHTZ010000900.1:0-1831 GCA_046753605.1 Anaerolineae bacterium | reverse complement strand
TCCTGGTATAGATTATCATCTTCATGAAGGTGAAACGAGAGGCGGTTGTCCCGGGGCACAGAGAAGATTAGCGCAGCATGAACCACGGAGATGGTGAGGACAGCAAGCCCCAGGCTTATCCCGAAGTGCCGAGTCATGTACACGATCCCATCCGGCAACGAACGACCTTGCGCTGAATCGGCGAGCGCCGGATTGGCTATCTGACGGGTATGGGAATGAGTGTGGGACACCTGGTAAGGATGCGTATGCTCTGGACGAGCGGCGCCGAAATAAATGTGGACATGGAAAGGCTGCCGCTCGACGAAGTGGTGGTCCAGCAAAGGTCCGTAGTAAGGCAGCAGGATGGCCAGGATGGCAAGGGCCACCACAACGAGCTGCACTTGACGATATTTCGCAATACGCATAACCAAGGCCCTATCTCAAAACCAGATTCTCATAAGAACGCCTTAGAGTCTATCCGAAAGGTCGTGGGGCGGCCTTTCCAGGCTGCCAGGGCAGGCTGGAAAGCCTGCCCTACACATTTTTCGGATAGGCTCTTACTACCTTGACATTGTTAGATTACGTCGCTGGCTGGCCCTCACCCCCCTAGCCCCCCTCTCCCAACCCTTCGACAGGCTCAGGGCAGGCCCCTGGGAGAGGGGGGAACTTGGCTCCCCTCCCCCAGATTTTGGGGGAGGGGCCGGGGGAGGGGGCCTACGCATGGCTAATCTGACAATGTCAAGCTACAAGCTATCCAGCCATCTAACCATCTAGCCATCCTCCGGCGACGGCAATCTCCAATCCCCAATCTCTAATCTCTATAATCCACCACCCGCACGGCTTTCCCCGGCGGCCGTTCGATATATCCCACCGGCACCAACTCCACCTCGGGGGTGAGTCCCAGCAGGTCGTGTACTTCGGAGGTCAGCCGGCGTGCCAACCCGGCGTCGTCTGGCTGTTGCGTCTCCACCACCAGGCGGAAGTGATCGGCGCCCTCCACCCGATCCAGCATGATCTGGTAGTCCAGGGCCACGTTTTTGTGACGCAGCAGGAGGCTTTCGATCTGCCTGGGGTAGAAGTTGACGCCTTTAACCTTGAGCATATCGTCAGTGCGGCCGGTGATGCGATCCACACGCAGGTGGGTGCGGCCGCAGGCACACGGCTCGCGGCTCACAATGCGGGTGATGTCTCGGGTGCGGAAGCGGATCAGGGGCAGTGCCTCGCGGGTCAGGGTGGTCACGACCATCTCCCCTGGTGCGCCGTCGGGGACCGGTTCGCCGGTCTCGGGGTCTATGATCTCGACGATGTAGTGGTCTTCCCAGACGTGGATGCCCTGGTGGGCCGGACAGTCGATGCCCATGCCCACGCCGCCGCTCTCCGTCATGCCGATGATGTCGAAGCTCTCGATGCCCATGAGTTCCTCGATGCGCCGGCGCATCTCATCGCTCCAGATTTCGGCGCCAAAGACCCCCACCCGCAACTGCGTATCCCGCCGGAAGTCGATTCCTTCCTGCTGTGCCACCTCGATGAGGCGCAGCGGGTAGGAGGCGATGGCGGTGACGACGGTAGTCCCCAGGTCTTGCATGAATTGGAGTTGCAGCCGGCTGCGCCCCGCACCGATGGGGATGATCATGGCCCCGATGGCCGAGACGCCGTAGTGAAAACCAAAGCCGCCGTTGAAAAGGCCGAAGCCGGGCGTGATCTGCACCACGTCCTCGCGGGTCACGCCGGCCGCCGTCAGACAGCGGGCCATGACCTCCGCCCACTGCCGGACATCGGCCTCGGTGTGCGGGCAGAGGACAGGTGTGCCGGTGGTGCCGGAACTCATGTGGAAGCGCACGAAGTCGGTCTG
>JBHHTZ010000899.1:0-1833 GCA_046753605.1 Anaerolineae bacterium | reverse complement strand
AGACCTTCCCCGCCAAGCAGATCGCCAAGGAAGCCTTCCTGGCCGGCAACGACGTTTTGATCCTGTCCCAGTTCGACCTGAAAAATATCTGGGCCGACCAGGTGATCAACATCCAGGCGACCATCGACTTCTTCGCGTCCGAGTATCGAGCCAACCCAAGTTTTCGGCAACGAGTTGACGAGGCTGTGACCAGAATCCTGCGCGCGAAGCAGCAGCTTTACGGCGACTTCACGCCGGCCACGGTCAAGGTGCAAACAGCACAGCTCGACAAGGCGCTCAACACCGACGACGCCAACGCTGCCGTAGCCAGAATTGCGCAGGCGGCCATCACCCTCATCCACCCGCGCCCCGAGGCACTCCGCGACAGGTTGCCGGCCGGCCCCCGACGTGAGGAGACCATTGTCATTGTCGCCGACGATACACGCTTCCAGGACTGCTTCGACCAGATCCCCCAGTGTGCTCCGCAACCGGTTCTCAGTCCCACCGCCCTGAGCGACGCCATGCTCCGTCTCTACGGGCCTGACGGCGCCGGCCAGATTGCGCCAGAAAACGTGCACAACCTGACCTTTTCTCAACTGAGATCATACCTGACCGCCCCCTTCACCGAGCCGACTGCGGAAGCCGGCCCGCAACCTGAAGCGACATCGACGCCCACAGCCACGCCGGCTCCCACCTACGCACCAGAACCCGACGCCGACGTCGACGCACTGCTGAGCCAGGCCGACTGGATTCTGTTCGTCATGCTGGACATGAACACCCAACGCTTCGAGGCGGCCGACGCTGTGCGTGTGTTCCTGGATTTAGGACCGAGAAGTTATGACAAGCGGATCGTTGCCATCGCGTTGAATGCGCCGTATCGGCTGGACACCACGGAGATCAGCAAGCTCTCGGCCTACTACACCGCGTACAGCAAGACGCCGGCCTTCATCGAGGCCACCGTGCGCACCCTGTTCGGCGACCTGACCCCCTTGGGCGCTTCACCGGTGAATATCGAGGGAATAGGGTACGATCTGACCGAGCAACTGGCCCCAGACCCCCAACGTGAGATCCCCATCGTCGTGACGGAACCGGAGAACCCGATCCAGGTGACTGAGTTCCCGACGACGATCCGCGTACAGACCGGCCGTGTGCTGGATCACAACGGCAACATCGTGCCCGACGGAACCCAAGTGACTTTCTTCTTCGAGCGTGAGGATGGCGAGTTGCTGGCCCAGGTAACAGCCGATACCGTGGCCGGCATTGCTGAAGCGAGCTACACCGTTGCGGTCGGCGGTCCGGTGAACATCCGCGCCACCAGCGTGCAGGCGTCGTCCGGGCGACCCTATCGCGTGGACTTCCGCCCGCCAACCCCAGTGCCCACAGCAACGACAACGCCGACCGCTTCCGCAACACCGACCGATATCCCAACTGTCACTCCCACGAGCGTGCCAACAAGCACACCCGCCCTCGCGCCGGCCGACAACGAGATCTCAGGGCCACCAGCACAGCCCGCTCCATCGCCAGGTCTGGCCGGCCTTGCTCTGGCGTTGCTGGCTGCGGTGTTTGCCGGCGGGGTCGGCAGGGTCGTGTCCCGCGCCAGCGGCACGGAACCGGTTCACCAGGTACGGCTCGCGCTGCTGGCCGTTGTCGTTGGCCTGGCAGGTTATGTCATTTACAGTTCGGGCTGGCTGGCGCCGATAATCAGCATGGAGGGATCGCCGTGGATCGCCGGCCTGATCACGCTGGCCTTTGCAATGGCGCCCGTCACCTGGAGCATGGTGCGTCCTCAGTCAACGACTAGCGGCAAGTGACACAGCCGGCCGCTGGCCAGACTCAGCAGATCCAAATCCGAGT
>JBHHTZ010000898.1:0-1836 GCA_046753605.1 Anaerolineae bacterium | reverse complement strand
TTCCCCTGATCACGGATAGCTATTTTAAGTACCTGGAGATCGAACCGCCGGCCGTCCCCACCCTTTGCTTCGAGGAAATCGTTGCTGAGAAGATCCGGGCTTCGTATCAACGCACCACAACCCGGGATGTGTACGACCTGTTCCAGTTTCAGCAGCGACCTTTTGACCGCGACCTGGTGCGTACCCTGGCTGTCCTCAAATGCTGGTTAGTAGGCGACACCTTCGATCCCGACCGGTTCTTTGCCAACATTCAATCGGGCCGCTACGAGTGGGAGGATCTGGCACGCCTGATTCGTAAAGGCCGCCGCCCCCAGGCCGAGGCGGTGATCACAGGCTGTGTCGAGGGATATCACTTCCTCGAGAACCTGGCGGCTGACGAGGCAGAGTTGGCCACGGACCCATACCGCCAGCGCCAGGAACTGTTTGGCCGGATCGTCGAGCGTTTGTCCACGCCATCGTAGGGAACTTCGACGCTGTCTCTATCACTATCGCCCATTCCCCATTTTGCCACCCGACTAGCATACGCTTGTCCTGAACTAAGCCGGCGGTTGAAACCGCGCCTACTGTTGCCAAGCGGCGTCCTGAGCTGTCGAAGTGTTCGTGACCCAGGGGGAAGAAGTGCGCGCCTGGAGGTTCCTGCTGGACCCCCGCTTTGAACCGGTGTGAGAGCGGATTGAGTCGCTGCTGACGACGTGGTTTGAGTCGAACGGATTTGGCAACACTGCCTCGTAGAGCAGGACGAGATATGGGAGCAATTGCAGATCAAAACGAGGATGAGTTCGAAGATTTCTACCGCCGCTTCGATGCCGCCGTGGCCGATCCCCACGCCTGGCCGCCACCGGATCCCTGGTATACGACCATCGTCACCAGTTGGGAGCATGTCTTTGATCTGGATGTGCTGGCTACCAACCCCCACTGGAGCGGGCCAGCATGCTATATCCAGGCTACTTTCGAGTGCCTACGATTGGAGGATGTACAGCACGTCACGCACTTTGTTGCGCGCTAGGAATTCCTTTTGAAAGGCAGGACAAAATGCCAGACGAGACGGATCTTAACCAGCTCATCCTTGAGGGTCTTGGCGACACGCTGCATCAGCGGCTCCACTCCATTTGCCGCCATCTCCCCACCGACTATCAACCCTACGGCAAGCGGGTGCGGACGGGACCGGATTGTTCCTGGGGGTGCAAATGCTTCCTGAAACTGCCGGAGCCGCTGAGCCTCGATTGGGGTGTCTGTATCAATCCCCGTAGCCCGCGCTCTGGGCTGCTAACCTTCGAGCACCAGGGCTGTGAGTTTTTCGAGGCAGAGGATGAAGCAGATGGAAGACCTGGATAAGATCTGTTGCGTGTGCGGTCATGAGCTCGGTATGCACATAGACGAGGGAGACGGCTGGCGGTGCCATTCCATCGCAGAGGACGGATATCAATGCGAATGCTGGCTCCGAAAAGGCCGTTATGAGGACGTCGAGGGTTATTCCCTCGGCTTGAGAACGAGAGAGCACGTTGAGGAGCTGAAGAGAGCTGTATCTGCTGGAGATAGCTCGTGATTCCCGCAGGGTCGGGACGTCGCTCCGCTACTGCGGACGGGGACTCTGCGTTTGCCATGTCCAGCCTGACATCTGAGACCCAGGCCCGCCTGCAAAGCATAAACCGGTTCCTCGTTGTAGCGCACCGCGTTGACGGGATTGGGAGCCGGCGCGGTCATGGCTCCGCCCCGCGACGGCTACGGGCACGTGCTCCGGCCTGGCTCCAGTCGCTTCGCTCCCTTCGCCTCAGCCTATGCGCGGCCCTCCGCCTGCTCCGCCCCGTCCTGAGCTTGACGAAGCGTCGTCCTGAG
>JBHHTZ010000897.1:0-1839 GCA_046753605.1 Anaerolineae bacterium | reverse complement strand
TCGTCAGCTTCAAATCCAGGATCACAAGCCGGCCTCCGCTGGTCAGCGCCTGGGCGCTTTTCCTGATGATCTCCTCGTATGCCGGCATGAGGGAGAGCGCGAAGGTGGACAACACCCCATCAACGCCCTTCGTCAGGCTCAGGGCAGGCTCCTGCGGCATCTCGAAGCGGCTCACGTCCGCCTGGACTAATTCCACGTTGCTCCATCCGTGCTTCTGAATTTTCGCCTTCGCCTCGGCCAACATGGCCGGCGTCAGGTCAACACCAATGATCTTCCCCTTCGGACCGACTGCCTGCTGCAGGAACGGGAAGTTCAGCCCCGTACCGCAGCCCAGTTCCAACACCGTGCTACCCGGTCGAAGTCCTAAGGCTCGGACAGCCTCCCGCCGGTAAGTATCCAGCCTGATCCCGATCAGTTTGTACAAGTTGGCGCTAACATCGTAACGCGCCGCTCTCTTCGAATAGATCTTTCTCACCGACTGTGTATCCAACATCGGAAAGCCTCCTCGATTCTTCTTATGCCTGGCGCAATACGGGGCTTGTATATCCTGTTTGCCAGTATATCAGATTCGCTCGGGCTGCTACAGCGTCAAACTACCTATTGGGGACTAGGTGAAAACACCTATTCGGCCGAGGGAAAGACAAAGCACCCTCAGGCGAGGCTGCTGTTAGTGGAATGCGGGACGCTACTCCAGATCGGTCGGTTGGAGGGAGACCTGGAGCACCGGATCTGTTCACCGATGTCCTCTCAGGGCGTCAGCTCCCACCGGAAGGTTCGCTCCGGTACGCCGGCCACATCCCGGATCACCATCTCGGCCCACTGCGCGTCCTTCAGATCCACCGCGGGAAAGTAGAGCGTGCCGTTAAGGTGATGACCACCTTGCTCTCCGTCCCATTGCAGGGGGGTCACTTCGTCACCCCGGTCGGTACGCAGCACAGCCAGTCGAGTGAGGTCGTAATTCAGCTCCACCGAATGGGTGTTCATGGCTACTTGAAAGTGCAGCGTGCCCTCCGGTCGGTCCAGGTTTAGCGGCCTGACCTCTATCACTACCCGGCCAGCATCGCTGACACGCGCCGGAAACGCCGGCGCCGATTGGTGGGAACCGGCGTCTGACGCAGGCGGCGTCGCTGCGGACGTGTTACCGGGGTTTTTGTTCGCTGCGGCGGGCTGTCGTCCGCAGCCGGCCAACAGTACCAAACTCAACATTCCGAGTATCGCATAACGTTTCATAGCTCAGCCGTCACCTCCTGAGCACGCAAAACGGCCAGGGCCTGGTGCCGCTCTCGGCGCAGCAGGCGCAGCATGAAGGCGATGCCGATAAGGTTCGTTACCAGACCCACGGCCATGAACCAGACCTTATACTCGGCCAGGAAGACAGCCGCTGCCGAGAGGCCGACCAGGGGCAGGACGTCGGTTACGTGGTGGGCGCAGCATGCCACCATGGCCAGGGTCGAGGTGCCCGTCCCGGCGCCGGTGAGAGCGCCGGCTGTGCGGGTGCTATCGGGCAGGTGCAGACCCCGCTTCATGTAGACGAAGAGCCCAACCTGGATCCCGAAGCCCAGGATGATGGGCACGACGAAGGGGGCGTCCTCGCGCACCAGGTCCAGGGCGTGGGTCCAGGACTCGGCCAGGGTGACGAGGCCCAGGTAGAGGGCCGTCAGGGCCAGGGCACCCAGCAGCCCGCCCGCGATAGGCCACGCCAGCCGGCGCACTGACCAAGTGGTTGTTGTCATGATAGTCTCTCCTTGTGTCATGGTTGTGCTCCATCCAGATAAGCCAACAGGTCGCGCAGGGCGGCATCGGCCCGGTCGGGGGATGCAGCTAGCCAGATGACCTGGT
>JBHHTZ010000896.1:0-1843 GCA_046753605.1 Anaerolineae bacterium | reverse complement strand
GGAAGGTCTGGATCAAGCGCGTTTTACCTATGCCGGCGGGGCCAATGACAAAGACCGCCTGGGCGGAATCAAGCTGGGTGCTATCCCACCTCGCTTGCAGGGAGTTAAGTTCCTGAGTTCGGCCAATCAGCTCAACATCGGCTCTCGTCCAGCGAGGAGGTTCTGCATGGGGGGGGCTAGGTCGATCTCGCGTGGGGGGGGTATCATCAGACTGAACGACTTCTACAACATCAGGTCGTGATTCAACACGTACTTGCCAGATCGTCAGAATAATGGTGATGATGGTTAAGGCAGCGAACAAGGGCCACGACAGCCACAGATATGGTGCCAGAGACTCTGGAAGCATACCGGTCGCGATATTGCCAAGTATGCCGCTCAGACCACTGACAAGACTCCCCAATATCAGGAGTAGAATGTGTTTACGAGTCTGCCGCATCTAACTGACCTGGACGTGGTGTTCTCGATCACGGCGCGGACCTAGCCCAAATTGGGTATCCACTGTTAGTTTACACCAGTTTCCGCGACATTTCAACTTCAGCTCGATCACTGAGTGAGCTAACAGGTTATCGCAGTAAGGGGTCGGTCGCCGTCTTACCTAACGCTATCCTGACGCAGCACTGATTTGCCACGATTGGATCTCCGGCTGATTGGGAGTAGAACGCTCTGCAGTGGAGGCGACGATCACTCTCCAAGCGGTGCCCTCGAATGGCTCGGCATGTCAGCCGTGCTGGAAACAGCTCGAAAAGCCGGCTGGGTAGCACAATTGCGCAACTCCGATGACGTTCTGAGAACAAGGCCTCAACTCATCGGCTTCAGCATTTATTCCCCCCTTCTCTTTCCTAACATCCTCTACTGTACTGGCTGCGCCAGAACGGTCTCGAAAGCCGTGCCATCCATCGCAACGTCGGGGGTCCCCTCATCATCGCCGGCGGCGTGGCGTGTGGCAACCCGGCCCCATTTTGACGTTCATCGATGCCTTCGTCATGAGCGATGCTGAGGTCTCCCTCCCCAGGATGCTCCAGATTGTCGAATCCAGCCCCAACAAGGACGCCGCCCTGGACGAATTGACAGACCTGCCGACGGTCTACGTTCCCGGCCGCTCAACCAGGCCCGCCCGCTGGCTGACGGTGGAACAGACAAGGCCGCTCAGCGTGGATGATCGCATTCTGGCATCGTGTGGTTGTCGCTACGCGTGCCGCTTTTACCAGGGCCACGAACTGCACCGGCCCTATCGTCCCGCGCCTACTGAACAACTGGAACACGCCATCGCCCATATGCCAAAGCGAATGTCCTGAGAACCGCTCCAGGGGCAAGTTGCTTCCCTCAGATCTGTCTTCGATCCGGCCAGGGGCAGAGGGCAGCGGACAACACTTCCTACGCGCCCGCCGACGTTCCGCTCTACTTCATGTCGGCGCTGACTTGGAGACCCCTTTTCTTCTATCCCCGTACATTCGGCAGTACAAATCCGTAGCCCAGAGATTCAAGAAGACCCTCACTGCCCACCCATGTGACTTTACCCATAGTTTTGCCACCATCTGGAACCATAGTGTTGCCGCTTGACCCCGATTTGGCCCATTATGGTTGAGAAGGGTGTGGATTTGAGTGACTGTTGGAACCATAGTTTTGTCGAAAGTTGTAACTGGAAGCATAGGCTTGCCGGGAGTTGTATCATGGCACGATGCTCTAATCGCGTAATTAGACCGAATATGGGCCACAGAACCTGCTTCTTGGCTTTGATGGTTGCTAATTGGCTCACTTTTCGGCGACGAGTCGAAGCAAATTGCCTGGAAGCATAGTACTGCCACAGCGGCAGAACTATGGGTTAAGTTACAACCCATCTGCC
>JBHHTZ010000895.1:0-1848 GCA_046753605.1 Anaerolineae bacterium | reverse complement strand
TACATTTGCGGTTGTCGATTACAAAGCCATATTGTGGCATGGCACTTCCTGCGTTAGAGCACGTTGAACCAGTCGATATCGTCCCAGGCCGGGTCGCTCAACACGACCGCGAAGACCGTCCGGGACGTCTCCGGAAATTCTGCAATAGAAAGAAACACTTCGCCCTCGATATCGTGACCAAGGTCGAGCCAGTGCTTCCTACCGTCGAGTTCGGGATGATAACCAGCTACCGTCAGAGTGGCCGCGTAGCGCGGCTGCTCATCCACCAGCACAATCTTGAGATCGCCGCGCGTCAGATGCTCGCCGTTGATTGGGTTGCGCAGCTCGCCGCGCGCCATCTTTGCTTGACGGGTCATGTTTCCACCATCCGGGCCGATGGTTCAATCACGCCTCGGGAGGTCTCGTAGAGCTGCTAGCCAGAGCACGCCATACGATAGTGTAGTGTACATCGACTATCTGAAAAACCCAATCTTCGTGGAGGCCATACGAGTCGGTCTGTGCTGTCAGGCGGCAGTCCAGCGCGCCGAACAGTGCTGCCTACGTATCAGAGCCGGCAGGGTTCAGGCAATACACACCCGTCCCGCGCCCAAAGCACGGTTCCGAAACATCCCATTCTGGCTCTTGGTCGGGCCCCAGCTCCGAGCAATCAGCCGGGAGAGCAGGCTAGACGAACAGCGAGACGTCAGCGTCGGCGGCGGAGGCCAGGAACGTGGCTGCCCCGCCAATTTCGCACTCCTCAATAAAGTCTTCGCGCTGGAAGCCGAAGACGTCCATCGTCATCTGGCAGCCAATCAGCTTCACATCCAGGTCGAGCGCCATGTCGCGCAATTCGGTGACGGTGGCGACGCCCTTCTGTTTGAACGACTCCTTCATCAATCCGGTGGCGAGCGAGTTGAAGCCCGGAACGTTCGTCTGAATGGCTTGTGGGATCGGCCATTCGAAGTTGCGGAACCCTTCGGGGCCAAACGGCATCTTCATCGGCATGGCCGGGTTCCCGACCGGCGTGACGATTGCTTCCAGTTTCGGCTTCAGCAGCGTCAGCCCATAGAACGTGAAGAAGACTTCAACCTCCCAGCCCATCGCCCCGGCAGCCGTCGCCAGGATGAAGGGCGGGTAAGCCCAGTCGAGGGTGCCTTTGCTGGCGACCAGCGACAGCTTCCTGGGCGCGTTCGGATCTGACTTAGACATGCGAAGCTCCTTCCTGATAGCACCTTAGCACATGGGTGCTTGCTTTTTGTAATTGAGGAAGTCCAACGCAAGGGCGCAATTGCAGAATGCAAGCATTCATCGCGTCCTGACGCCTCTGCACCCCCTCGAATACGGCGGGGGACGTGCTTTGTGTCAAGTGTTTTATTGGCGTTGGTCTGTCCGTATCTAGAACAACTACTTGGTCTTACGGAAATAGAAGATGTACTTGCCATCTTCCTCCGTGGCGGACAGCATTTCATGGCCGGTCTGGCTGGACCACGCGTTCATGTCGGGCGGCGCGCCAGGATCGGTGGCGATCATTTTTAGGACCTGGCCGACCTCCATCGCCCGGATTGCCCTGGCCGTCTTGGCCACCGGCATCGGGCACAGCATGCCGGAGCAGTCCAGCACCTGGTCAGCTTGCAGTTCAGTTGCGCTCATTAGTCACCTCTGGGGTAGAGAGTTTGTCGAAATGCGATTTGCGCTTTAATGAGTCTCCCCATCGCACCTCCCTGTCTCACCGGCTTCACGATCCAACCGGTCCGGCGACGCGGCAATAAAGACGCGCGTCCCTTTATTGAACGCGCATCAGTGTAGCACAATGTGGTGGAAGCAGGCTCAGCCGGCGAAAACCGACGAGCAACGTCAGAACGCAGTGTG
>JBHHTZ010000894.1:0-1852 GCA_046753605.1 Anaerolineae bacterium | reverse complement strand
AGCAGCCAAATTTATGTACTGGGATTCTACTCTTTGACATACTCGTTGCAAATAGTGACCGGCATAATGAACCGACATTTCCCAGATGGATTCTGTCTTGACCGCACGAGTGGCCGGTTGATGCGATGATACCTTGAGACGGCCTCTCGTTCCACGAATTGGCCTCGTTTTCGCTCGTTTCAATACGCTTCTGGCCGCCGAAAAGGCCGCTCAAGAACCACCGTTGCGCACCGTCCCCGTTCTGCGTCTGTCTGATCGACGAAAACCGTACAGAGAACACCGCGTCATCCCGGTGCGAGTGATGCCGGAGTCATCCGCACCCGTCCGATTCGCCGTAGAATCTCAAGAAAGAGTTTACGAGGGATCGCCACCTCGGCCATCTGAAACGTGACATACCGGGCGTGACGGACGATCTTCGCCCCAATCTTGATCAACTTCTCTCGCAGTGTGGTCAGTGACCAGTGCTTCACACCCTGCGGCAGCGCCAGTCGCCTGAGAAAATTGGCCAGGTTATACGCCAGGGCGAATAACTGCAGCCGCACTTGATTGGCCAAAAAACGGCAGCAGGAGAGCCGCGTCCACTTCAGGGCGTACTTGCCTTCCTTGATCCACTGCTCGGCTGTGCCCCGCTGGTTGTAGAACTCCACCACATCTCCGGCCCACCACGGTAGGTTCGTCACGATGAAGCCGACGCGGGGATACAGTTCCCCTCGATGCCATTCGACCTTTGCGACAACCCGCCGCGGTTTGGTCCATGTGTTTGCCTGATACTCGAAACAGGTGAAGTACACGATTGGCTTCTTCGGCGGGCGACCGACGGGTCGTGTCAACAGATAGTCAATCTCGTCGCATAACACGTCGTTCGCCGGGAGACGGATGGCGTACCGATAGCCCTCCGCTTCCAGAAACTCGTAGATTTCCGGCTTGGCAAACCCGGCGTCGCCTCGGAAGAACCGTTTCTTTGTGTCCCGGTATCTCGCTATGACCGGCTCCAGCACGCTCCGCCAGTCGTCTGCACTGTGAACGTGCCCTTCCCGTAACAACGCCCGTTCCAAGTCACCGAACTGATTGAAGCAGAACAGAGGGTGGTAGCACTTGCATTCAAAGTGGCCGTTGTAGGTCGTGCCCTCCTGCTGGCCGTGCGTGGGACTGACGGAACTGTCCATGTCGAGAATGACTTCCGGCATTCGCTTTCGGCGACGCACCTGATCGATCCAACGACCCGACAGATCCATTAGCTTGGCAAGATTGTCTGAATCCGTGAGCACCTGCGTCTCGAAGCGACCAACCTGACTGCTGGATGCGGCTGTCTTTTCAGCCGCCCGACCTCCCACCACTCTCCGCATCGCAGGATCAACACACAGCCGTTCGGCGTCGTTGGTGTCTTCGTAACCGGCCAATCGGCTGTAGACCGATTGACGTAGCATTCCAGTCAGGTTGTGTCGCGTATTCTGGCCAGTGCGAGGATCAATCAGTCCCAGCTCTTCGATCTCCGCCGTCAGCCTCAGCGCCTCGTCGAGTTCGCGATAGGCCAGCAGACCGGCATCGCTCGTGACCTTCGCTCCATGGAATTCGAGCCGAATCTGTCCATCGAAATCGACCCGCAAGGCTTCCCGTTTGTCTTCACCCATCACGTATTCCCATCCCTGAGCCGCAAAGATTCGTTACACCTCTGGTTTTGTAGCCTCAAACGGACGCAAAGAACACCCATACCTAGAATTCATCTGGGAAATCCGGGTTCATGGTCTTTTTCCTTGTTCGATAAGCGCACATTGGGTGCGCTGTTTCCTTGTTGGAAACCAGCCTCATAGTTGGGGCTGGAGCCGAACCTTTCGCAACAAGCGGGGTTCGG
>JBHHTZ010000893.1:0-1852 GCA_046753605.1 Anaerolineae bacterium | reverse complement strand
GCGAAGCCACGTATTCGAGTGCGGTCTCAGGGATTCCTCACTCCGCTGGCGCTCCCTTCGGAATGACATGGCGGGGTGGTGCGCCGGTAAACCTTGAGTCTTCAGCCTGTCCAACCGGTCCGCCAGCGAGCCAGACAGCCATCGCTCCCGGCTTGCTCAACTTTACATAGAATGACCAACAGTATCACTTCATGCCCGTGCGGTCGCCGACTGAGAAGCAACATACTGTTACCCGATTATTTTCTCAATCTTCATCAGTCGTTTTCGCTACACAAGAGCGACTGAAGTCGCCACTACGGGTTGTAGAACAAGTGGCAGCGTGCCACATGCCCTGCCCCGGTCTCGACCATCACCGGGTCCACGTGTTTGCAGACTTCCATAACGTACGGACAGCGCGTGTGGAAGCTACAACCCGGCGGAACGTTGACCGGGCTGGGGATTTCACCGGTGGATACCACCTTTTCGGGTTTGGTTGCTTCCTCCTCCTCCGAAACCACGGGGATGGAAGAGAGCAGCATCTGGGTGTACGGGTGCTGCGGGTTCTGGAAGAACTCGCCGGCCTCGGCCACCTCGCAAATCTTGCCCAGATACATGATGGCAACACGTGAGGCGACATTGCGCATCAGGCTCAGGTCGTGGGTGATGAACAGGTAGGACAGATCGAACTCGCGCTGTAGTCTGATCAGCAGGTTGATGATCTTGCCCTGCACCGAGACGTCCAGCGCGGAGGTCGGCTCGTCCAGAATTACGACCGACGGGTTGGTCGCCAGCGCTCTGGCGATGGCGACAATCTGCTTCTCGCCCCCGCTCAACATCTGCGGATACTTGTGCATGTACTCCGGCGGCAAGTCCACGAGATCGAGCAGCCTCACAAGCTCTTGCAGGCGGTCCTTGTCAGGCTGGTGGATGCGCAACGGCAGGTCCAGAATATCCTTGATAGTCCGGCGCGGGTTCAGGGACGAGCCGGGGTCCTGGAATACGATCTGTATCTCCTTCTTGTGGGCCAGCGACCGCTCTCGGCCGTTGGCGAACAGGTCCAGGCCGCGAAAGTAGACGGTTCCCGCCGTGGGTTGATACATGCCCACCGTGATGTAGGCCACGGTGCTCTTGCCCGAACCGGATTCGCCAACCAGGCCAAAGGTCTCGCCCTTGTTCACGCTGAAGGAAACCCCGTCGACTGCTTTGACCGTGATCGGCTCGCGATTGATCAGGCCGCGGTGGTCGATGACGAAGTGCTTTTTCAGGTCCTTGACAGTCAAGATGTCGTCGGTCATGATGCGACCGTTTCCCTCTTGTGGTGATCAACGTCCGGGTCGTACAGGAAACAGGCCACCTCGTGATCCTCGTCAATCCTGAAGAAGGGGGGCTTCTCACGCCGGCAAACATCCATCGCGTGGGGGCAGCGCGTGTGGAAGCGACACCCGGACGGTGGATTGAGATAGCTGGGAATGCGGCCGGGAATGCCGGCGGTGATGCCGCCGCCGGTCAACCTGGGCACGGCCTCCATCAGGCCCTGGGTGTAGGGGTGGAGCGGGTTCGCGAACAGCTTTGGGGTAGTCGCCACTTCCACCATATTGCCGGCATACATCACGTAGACGCGGTCGGTCATCTGGCGCACCACGCCCAATGTGTGGGTGATGAGGATAACGGAAGTGCCCTTCCTCTCTACCAGGTCGTGCAACAGCCGCAGAACCTGGTCCTGGATGGTGACATCCAGCGAAGTCCCCGGCTCATCGGCAATGAGCAACTCCGGGTTGGTTGCCAGTGCCATGCCGATGCACACGCGCTGGCGCATGCCACCACTGAGTTGGATGGGGTAACTGTCTAGCAAGCGTTCCGGGTCGGCCAGCGC
>JBHHTZ010000892.1:0-1853 GCA_046753605.1 Anaerolineae bacterium | reverse complement strand
TCGCGGGATCGTGCCCGGCGACAGGGCCGACACAGCCTCCATTGTAATGAGTCCGAGGAACGCCGGAGGACGGCGCGCGTCGCTGCCCCTCGGTTGGCCGCGTGCTACGCATCGACCCCGCCCGTGCGCTGCGACACGAGTGATATGAAGGGGCGATGGTCAAAGGGTCTAGAAGCGATCGATCGTGAGCGCCTCCTGGATTAACGGGAGGTCGTCCGAGGCGTAAGGCGACGGTGATCCTACTGATATACGCCGATTAGGCCGAAGCCCAGCGCGGCACGGACCGGATTCGTCGGGAGGTAGCTCGCTTCTAGGGGACGCGGGTTGGGGCCGAGGCCCGTGCCGCATACTCGTCTCGAGCGTTGTCTCCTTTTCCGCGTGCTTCGGACGACCTCCAAGTTTGTGTTTGATAAGGGAGCTAGGCGGCTTGGGCGTGGTGTTCGAACTCAACCTGCTGCATCACGGCCCAGATGAAGCCGGTCAACTCGCGGGCCATGGCCACGACGGCCACCTGGTGGGGTTTCTTGTAGGCCAACTTGCCGTAGGTGCGATACAGACGCAGTTGAGCTTTCCATGCATGGGCGATGATCTCGTGGGGCTGGCCACGCTGACGTGCTAGCAACACCTTCGAGAGGTGCGGTCGGTACCGTCCGTGCCACGCGGCCTGCACCAGAACATGACGGCAGAAGCTGTTGCCGCCCTTGGTGATGTGACCCTTGCGCTCCCGCGACCCGGAGGAGTGCTCCGAAGGCACCAGCCCCAGGTACGCCATCAACTGTCCCGGTCGCTGGAAGCGGCGGAAGTCGCCGATCTCGCTCACCAGCACCATGGCGGCGTGGGTGTCGATGCCGCGGAAGCAACGCAGCGGTCCCACCGCCGGTGCGTATGCATCGCTCAGTGCGATCTGCTCGATCTGGGTGTCCAGGTCGTCGCGTTGCTGGATCTTGAAGTTCAGCAGCGCCAGGTACGTATTGAGCGTGTAGGCATCCGGGCCCTCGAGGGTGCCGTTCTCGAGCAGCCCGCGTAGCCATCGTTCATGCTTGCGCGTACGCCACGGCGTGCCCTCTCGGTACACTAGGCCGCGTCGCATCAGCAGCCAGCTGATGTAGTGGCGTGACTTGAGGATCTCCCGCTGCATCACCTGCCGGCAGCGCACCAGATCACGAACTCGCTCCTGCGCTGCGCTCGGAATGCGGATCGTGACCAGGTCACCAGAGCGATACATGCGCGCCAGCATCGTCGCATCGTACTTGTCGTGCTTACGCAGATTGCCGGGACGCTGGGGCGTCAACGATGGTGCGATGATCTCGCACGCCACACCCCAGTCAGCCAGTTGCCGCTGTAGTGCGTACCCTGCGCCCGAAGCCTCATAACACGCTCGGATCTCTCCTTCCCTCTCGAGCCGCGTGAAGAACCGCTTCAGCGGACGCGGTTCGTTACGCAGCGTCACGATCCGCGTTGGCTCCACCGCACCCTCCGGTAGCACTGCCGCCACCACCGTGTCCTTGTGTACGTCCAGTCCGCAATACAACATCTCGCTCATGGGGTTGGTCCTCCCAGTTGGTTGCAACTGCCGTTGCATGAGGCTCTGCCGCTACCAAGGTGGTAACCCTCGGTGAAGCGGAGGACCAGCCCCTTCATAGGTTCTAGGCGGCTTACCGCTCAGCCGGACCGGCGCTCCAAATCTGTGCGTGTCATGCCGGCGGCGCCGTCGATCATGCGACGTCACCGAACCGCGCGGTGACAGAGATTTGACGTATCCAGAACGCCCGGTGCGGCCAAGTAACCAGGAAGGTCCGTGGGCGTGCCGTGGGCGCGCCAACGCGTGACAGAAGTTTGACGAAACCATTCCT
>JBHHTZ010000891.1:0-1855 GCA_046753605.1 Anaerolineae bacterium | reverse complement strand
TGGGCGATCTGCGCCTCTACCAGGACGTCGGTGCCCTCGTCGATCAGGTCGGCCTGCCGGCAGAGGTGGTGCGGATCACCGGGCGCACATCGCTGCACGAGTTCCTCAGCTACATGGCTGCGGCGGACGTGGCAGTGAATCTGCGCTATCCGACGGCCGGCGAGACCTCCGGCACCCTTATCCGGCTCCTGGGGCTGGGTGTGCCGACCATCGTCAGCGACGTTGGCGCGTTCTCCGAATTCCCCGACGACGTGTGTGCCAAAGTGCCGGTGGACAGCTTTGAGGAAGAAACGCTGGTGGCGATCCTGCGCGCTCTGGCCGATGACCGGCTGCTTCGCCAAACGTTGGGGACCAACGCCCGCCGGCACATCCGCACCCATCACACGCTGGAAGGCTCAGCCCGGGCCTACGCGACGTTTATGGAGCAAGTTGTGTCGGGCCAGGCCCGGCCCGCTGGCGCATCCGGCAACGCCCCCGACGCCAAGATCATCTCTGACATCGCAGCCACCCTGGCCGGCTGGGGGATCACCGAGCACAACGACGCCCTCCTGTCTCCCATCGCCGAGGCGATGGCCCACCTGGGAATCGGCCCCGAGTCCCTCCATCGGGTTCACGGCACGCATGACAGCGGTTGAATTCCTCCGCGCGCTAATCGCTGTCCCACTGCTGGCCTGGGCGCCTGGCTGGCTGGCGTGGCGAGCGTTCAGCGATGGCCAAACCGCCGGCTTCGATCGTGCAGAGCGCCTTTTCTCCTATGTTTTCGCCAGCCTTCTCATCGCCGCCGGCCTCGCCACCTTCCTGGCTGAACTGGGCATCTTCTCACTTGTCCTGCTGCTTGCCGGCCTCGCCCTCACCTGCCTGGTTCTGTGGTGGAAAACGGGTATTGGGTATTGGATATTGGATATTGGATACTGGAAGGAATCTCCAATACCCAATACCCAATACCCAATACCCAATACCCAAAACCCAGTATCCAATATCCAATCCCTCTTCTCCCCGTGGACTTTCGGCCTCCTCACCATCCTCGTCCTCGCATCAGTCCTCTTCCTCCGCCCCGCCGAAGCGGTTCTGGTGATGGACGATGCCGGCGTCTATCTGATTCACGGCCTCACGTTGGCGCGTACCGGCAAGCTGGATATTGTTGATCCCCTGCTGCCTTCGCTGGCCGGCAACAAGGCCGATCAGGTGCTGCCTTTCCTGCGCTACGAGTCCAGCTACCTCAGACACCAGGGGTTTTACATCTGGACCTGGTGGCGAGGTCTTGTCCGGCCCAGCTTCTTTCACCTGCCGTCCATCTGGATGGCGGTGTTTGCGTTGATCGCCGGAGCGCGCGCGGCCGTGTGGGCGACGCCGCTGGCCGGCCTGGTGGCCATCAGCGGGTTTGCGCTGCTGGCGCGCCGGCTGTTCGGGCCAGTTGTGGCGTTGGCCTCGGCGCTCCTTCTCACGCTCAGCCTGCCGCAGGTCTGGTTCGCCCGCTATCCAACATCGGAAATGTTCATGCAGGCGTGGCTCATGGGCGGCCTTTTCATGCTGGCCGTGTTCCTCCAACAGCGTTCGCGCTTCGCTGGCGCCACCGCCGGCGTCGCCCTGGGCGGGCTGTTCTTCATCCGCGTCGATGCGTGGGTCGCGATTCTGGCTGTCTGCCTCTGCTTTGCCGGCTGGCTTCTGAAGAACCGGCGCGATATGCCACCATTGCGGCACGCTGTGAGCGATCGGTGGTTCTTCGTGCCCCTGGGCTTGACCCTGGCGTGGGCCGCCCTACACGCAGCCCTCTTCGCTTCCTCCTACGTGATTTCGCTGATGCACCTGTACATCACACCCCGTCTGGGAGCCATCGCCATTCTCGGCGCGGCGA
>JBHHTZ010000890.1:0-1856 GCA_046753605.1 Anaerolineae bacterium | reverse complement strand
GCGAGGGTTTGCCGGCCACCAGCTCGACTTTCTTCCCCGTCGTGACTTCCAGCGCGGCGATGATGCCGGCGCAGTCCGGAATCTCGCCCCCCTCGACCGGGCAAGTGCGATCGGCGTTGGTGGCGACGAAACGCGCGCCCCGGCGAATCGCCTGGAAGGCGGTGTTCCATTTGGCATAGTTGAAGGTGCGGTCGAAGGCCGCCACGACCACGTCGATCTCAGCCGGCTCGTCGCGCAATCGGAAGCCGGCCTCCCGCATCTCCTCCAGCAACGGCTCCTCGCCGATGACAAACAGCCGCGCCTCCGGCATCTCACGCTGCAGGTGGTGGGCCAGCACCACGGCCGAAGTCAACACGTCGGCCGGCTCGGTGGGTATGCCCAGCCGGGTCAGCTTGGCCGCGTAAGCTGATCGGCGCTCCAGGGGCTTGTTGGACATGAAGATGACCTGCCGGCCCTGCTCCCGCAACGCCCGTACGGTTTCCACCGCCCCTGGCAACGCCTGCTCCCCGCGATAGATGGTGCCGTCCAGATCAAGGATAAAACCGCGGTAGTCAGGCATATCTTACGCCGTCAACGGATCGCACGCAGGATAACGAGCAGGATCACCGCGCCAACGAAAGCGGTGATGATACTGCCGACAAATCCTCCGCCGATGGCAATCCCCAGTTGCCCGAACAGCCATCCGCCAACAACCGCGCCAACGATGCCGGCGAGAACGGCGCCGGCCAGGCTTATACGTATGCCCTTGACGACGGCGCTCGCCAGCCAGCCGGCGATGCCTCCCACGATGATCCAGGTTACGAGTGATTGAATTGCCATTGCTTGTCCCTTCGTCAATGAGATGTAGATGGTTGATAGTGCGGGCCGGCCTTCCCTGCCCCCAACTCCAGCGCAATCTCCCCAAACAGCGTATCCTGTCGCGCCAAGACCTCGCCGGCCTTCATCAGCTCCAGCAACCCCAAGAAAGTAACGATAATCTCGATCCGCGAGCGGCAGTCACGCAGGAGAGACCGGAACGTGACAGGCCGGCCAGCGTGCAACGCCCGGCGAATCACCCCGATCCGCTCGCCGATAGTGACCGTGATCGGCTCGACCACTTCGGACACGGGCGGGGCCGGCGGCTGGGTCTCCAGGGCTTCCCGCACCGCTGCCAACAAGTCCTCAACCGAGACCTCGCCGAAGTCAACGCGGCGCGGCAGAGCGGGGGGTGAGCCGACGCGCACGTAGGCTCGCAACCCCTGAGCTTCACGCGTGCGCAGAGCCTGAGCGGCGTCCTTAAACTGAGCGTACTCGTGCAGCCGGCGGGCCAGCACCTCGGCCGGGTCTTCCTCGTCCCCGTCAGCCGGCGTGCCACCGGGTCGAGGCAACAGATAGCGAGACTTGATCAGCACCAGTTGCGCTGCCACTTCCAGAAAACCCGCCATTGCTCCCGGATCGATCTCCTGGAGATCTTCCATGTACGCCAGGTACTGATCGGTCACGGTCGCCAGCGATATGGCCGTGATCTCCAGCTCCTGCCGTCGGATCAGGCTAAGCAATAGATCGAGGGGTCCCTCGAAGACCTCAAGATTGACACGATAGGTCATGATTCTATACGGAAACGTTGGTGCAGTTTATGGACCTTGAGAAAAAATCCGGCAACAGCGCGTTGCATCTCAGTCGGCGCCCGCTCATATGTCATTCCGAACGGAGCGCCAGCGGAGTGAGGAATCCCTGAGACCGTACATAAGAAGGCGGATTTCGCTGGGGAAGAAGCCATTACTCTCTTCGAGGGTTATGATTCACTTACCAACGAGTCCCCTTCTTTCTTGCAAGGTAGCAGGGATTCCTCACTCCGCTGGCGCTCCGTTCGGAAT
>JBHHTZ010000889.1:0-1861 GCA_046753605.1 Anaerolineae bacterium | reverse complement strand
TCGAGCGCGATGAGGAGATCGCGCAGCTCGCCGAGCACCCGGATCTCCGCCTCCAGCGCCGCGACCACCCGCGCCAGCGCTCGGGCATCGACATCGGCACCGACAATGATCCGCTGGCCCGTCACGGTCACAATCTCCATCCGGCCCGCGGCCGCGTCCAGGGGCGGCGCCTCATCGGGCACAATCACCGCCGGGGCGAAGCCGACCACCCGGTCACCATCGTGACAGGCCTCTCGAAGCCTCTTGCGCCAGGAGAACAACAGCGAAGGCGAAATATCGTGACGACGCGACGTCGCGCAGACCTGGCGGTGACCCCGGAAGCTCTCCGCCACGATCCGCAGCTTCTCCTCCATTGTCCAACGTCGCCGACGCCCGGTGTTCACCACATCCAGACGCTGAACCGGAAAACTGTCCGTAGGACCAGTCATAAGGACAGTTTGCCAGAACTCACCCGCAAACGGCACGCGCTTGTGTAACCTGAGGTCTGGAAATTTGTTTGAGCCCCGCGCCGGGGCATATCCCGGCGCGGGGCGATCCGTCATCTTGGTTTTCCATGAAAGAGACGAATCAGCCATGGAGAACCGGCATGGGGACGAACGAAGGTACAAGCATTGAAGCACTCATGGAACAGTTGATCGAAAGCGGCAGTGAGGAGATGGCGTCAGTCTTCGCCGGGCTGTTCAATCTCGCCATGCGCATCGAGCGCGAGAGATTCCTGGGCGCCGGCCACTACCAGCGCACGCCCGAGCGGCGCGGTTACGCCAACGGCACCAAGGCCAAGAAGATCGACACACCGGCCGGCACGGTGACGCTCACGGTGCCCAAGACCGCGGACCACGAGGAGCCTTTTTACCCACAAGCCCTGGAGCGCGGCCGGCGCTCCTGCCGCGCGGTCATGCTGGCGGTGGCGGAGATGTACGTCAAAGGCGTCTCGACCCGGGATGCCGAAGCGGTGATGAAGGAATTTGGCTTGGAGAGCCTGTCGTCGAGCCAAGTCAGCCGCGCCGCCAAGCTCCTGGACGAGGAGCTGGAAGCCTGGCGCAACCGGCCGCTCGGCGAGACCCGCTATCTGATCCTCGATGCCCGCTACGAGAAAGTCCGCGAGGCCGGCGTGGTCAGGGATGCCGCCGTGCTTTCGGCCATCGGCATCGGCTCCGACCAGCGCCGCCGGGTGCTCGGCGTCTCCTGCGCCGTCTCCGAGGCCGAGGTGCACTGGCGAGCCTTCCTGGAGAGCCTGGTTGCGCGTGGCATGCGCGGCGTGGCCTTCATCGTCTCCGACGATCATCCGGGCCTGGGGGCCGCGCGCAAGGCCGTCCTCGGCGGTGCTACATGGCAGCGCTGCCAGTTCCACCTGGCCCAGAACGCCGTCCACCACGCCCCCAATCTCGCCATTCGCAAAGCCATCGGCAAGGAGCTGCGCCGGGTCTGGGACGCGCCCGATATCAAGGCCGCCGAGGGCGAACTGGCGCGCCTGGTGGAGCACTATCGCGAGCCCGCCGCCAAGCTCGCTCGCTGGCTCGAGACCGCGATCCCCGAGGGCCTCGCCGTCTTCTCCCTGCCCGAGCGCCACCACAAGCGCATGCGAACCTCGAACCCCATGGAGCGATCCATCCAGCAGGAGATCAAGCGCCGCACCCAAAAGGTCCGGCTCTTCCCCAATGAGGCCTCGCTCGAACGCCTGGTCACCGCCATCCTGGTCGAGATCGACGAAAAATGGGCCACGAGCGACAAGGCATACATCATTTGGAAAGCCGAGGATGACTGATCAGCGAAAAGCTGAATTTCCAGACATCAGGTTGCACAATCGGAGCCTTTTTACCCACAAGCCCTGGAGCGCGGCCGGCGCTCCTGCCGCGCGGTC
>JBHHTZ010000888.1:0-1863 GCA_046753605.1 Anaerolineae bacterium | reverse complement strand
CTACAGAGAAAACACCTGCTCGGAGCTGGCAGCCTGGCCTTGCTCCTGGTGATCTAACGATGGGCGAAGGTCGCCTGACCGAGCCCGATTCGCCTCGATCGGGAGACCTTCGGCGATCAAAGGAACGCACCCGAATCTAGCTCGTTCACCGTCTCTAACCGTATCTGTTGTTCCTGGCTCGCGTTATAGACCCCTAGTAGTAGCTATTCACCCTGCCGCAGGTTTGAAGCCTGTCTGGCCGAGAATTGCTGCTTCAGGGCCGTTTATCGGATACAAGTACCACTGCGCATCGCAACCTGCGGGAGGGTGGCTGAGTAGTAATCCGAAATATCCGCCTGTCTGCCACGGGGCTGCGACACAGTCTTTGAACGGCATGAGCCGGCGGATGTTCTGGATGTTTCCTGTGCCCAGTGCCTTTTCATGGAGCAAGGAGGAGGGAGATGCACTGCGACAACAGAATGTCCACGATACGTGACCTCACCGCCCGTTCAGCCGCCCTGACCCTGGCGGCGCTGCTGATTATGATGCTCTTTGCGTTTGGTCTTCCACGTTCGGTACAGACTGCCCCAGGTGCAGTGACGGCCACCGATGACCAGGTGTTCATCTCAGACGCCACCATGCTGCGTGTCTCTGACATAGCGACGTTAGCTAAGGTGCAGGATATTGCCGGCAGCCTCGGTACCTCTGGTGGGTTTGACGACGGCCGCCACATGGTCGTTGACACCGTGGGCGAGAGGATCTTCGTCTCGAACCATGACAGCAATTTCGATGTTTTCGACTTTTCTCTAACCCAACTGTTCCCTACATGGCCGGGTTTTCTTAGCGAACCGTTGGGCATCGCTCCCTTGCCCAATGGACAGCTCTTGATCACTGATGAGCACGACAGTGTTGGGCTGAATCGACTCAACCCTGATCTTACGTTCGTCGCCGATACCCCCGACGCTGTGCTGTTCACGGCCGAGGGCGTGGCCTATGACTCCGTACACGATCGTGTTTTCGTGGCAGACGAGGACGATGGAGATATAGAAGTTTTCGATGGAACCACCCTGGCTCACATCAAGACACTTAACTTTACCAGTGAGGAGGGACCCTATTGGCTGGGAGTGGATGGCTCGTCAAACCACCTGTTTGTCCTCGAGGTCGGCGTTGATGGCATCCATATGTTCAACATACTCTCTGGAGGCGACAACCTGTCGTTCAATCACACGCTCTCTGGGCCTGTAGCAGGCTTTTGCTATAGCACGCTTGCAGTCAGTGAAAGTACTGATCGATTGTTTGCCATCGATCGGTGCAATGACACGGTAGACATGTACGATACGAACACCGTGGCCTTCCTGGGCGCTGTACCCACCGGCCGGGCAGGAGAGGTCCCTCTCATGGTTTCCGTTGGTCGCCTCCGGAATCTTGCAACGCCCACTCCCACGCCCACTCCCACGCCTGTGGCGCGGCCTGTGGGAGGCTACGGGGAGTCACAGAGTTCCCTGGACTTGCTGGCGCCGTGGATGGCGCTGGTCGTGGTAGTTGTTGTGGGGGCTGTCGTGGTGGTGCTCAGGCGGCGCATGGCGTTGTAAGTGTTGAGGCGTTGAGCGTTGGCAGGTTGCAGGTTAGCGGGTTGGGGGCCGGCAAGTTCGAGGCTGCACGCCCGCGAACCTTAAACCTTCCAACCTGTGATCTAACAGATGACGCAGAGGCGCAGACAATCACCGCGAAGCGCCAGTCGCCGGCCCCAGACAAAGTATATCATCGGAACCGGCGGCGTGGTCCTGCTTGTAGCGCTCCTGCTAGTCTTGCGTGCGCTTAGCCGACAGCCGGCTGTTTCCTCGCACCCTGCCTCCGCCGGCCAGACCGCCGCCATCGTAGACC
>JBHHTZ010000887.1:0-1863 GCA_046753605.1 Anaerolineae bacterium | reverse complement strand
GGCCTGCCGGCCATCCGCGAATCTCTGATCCCAGGTCTCGGCACCTGGCGGCTGCCGCGCTACATCGGCATGGGACGCGCCAAGCAGTTGATCATCTCCGGTGACAACATCGATGGCCAGGAGGCGCAGCGCATCGGTCTGGTGGATCACCTGGTGAGTGAAGAGGCGTACCGAGAGGAGTTCGAAGACTACATCCAGAAGTACCTTCGGAGTTGCTCCAAAGGCACCCGCATGTCGAAACTGGCCACCAACCAGGCCTTCGACCTGGACTTCGAGCCTTTCTACCAACACTACATCAAGCTCCAGGCCATCGCCATGACGTCTCGCGACTTCTTTGAGGCGGGTGCTGCGTATCAGGAGGAGCGAGAGCCGGAGTGGGAGTGATACGGGCGGGATACGGGATGCGCAAACGCACCACGTTTCACGCTCGGGATGTTGACGTGTGGAGGACATGACCGATGCGCGTGACGTTCTTTAACCGTGACATTGAGACAGCAGAGCGGGAGCTGCTGGAAGCGCGGCAGGTGAAGCGGCTGCAAACCATGCTCCGACAGGTGCTGGCCACGAACGGCTTCTATCGGCAGAAGCTGGGGGAGGCCGGCCTCGACCGGGCGGAAGACATCCGCAGCTTGGACGACCTGCGCCGGCTGCCTTTCACCATCAAGCACGAACTGGTGGAGGATCAGGCGGCTCATCTTCCCTTTGGCACGAACCTGACCTTCCCACTCGAGCAGTACATCCGCCTGCACCAGACCTCGGGCACGACGGGCCGGCCGCTGCGCTGGCTGGACACTCCGGAGAGCTGGAACTGGTGGGCGCGCTGCTGGGGTGCTGTGTACCGAGGGGCCGGCGTGGGACCCGGGGATCGCGTGTTCTTCGCCTTCTCCTTCGGCCCCTTCATCGGTTTCTGGAGTGCCTGGGAGGGGACGCGGTGGGTGGACGCGCTGGCCATCTCCGGCGGAGCCCAGAACTCCGAGCAGCGTCTGCACCATCTGTTGGAAACAGAAGCGACAGCTATCTGTTGCACGCCCAGCTACGCGCTGCACCTGGCCGAGGTGGCACGAGAGAATGGGCTGGACATCGCTGCGTCGTCCGTGCAGCGCCTGATCGTGGCCGGCGAGCCAGGGGCCAACATCCCCGCTACCCGCCGGCGCATCGAGGAGGCGTGGAACGCTCAGTTGTTCGATCACACCGGCGCCACCGAGGTGGGCGCCCACGGCTTCGAGTGCCTGGCCCACGCCGGCGTGCACCTGAACGAGGGAGAGTTCATTGTCGAAGTGATCGACCCCACGACGGGCGAGCCGGCAGACGAGGGTGAGTTGGTGATCACCAACCTGGGGCGCGTCGGTATGCCCATCATACGCTACCGCACGGGCGATCAGGTGCGGCTGGCGAGGGAGCGCTGCGAGTGCGGGCGCACTTTCGTCCGCATGGAAGGCGGCATCATCGGCCGCATCGACGATATGTTCATCGTGCGCGGCGTCAACGTGTTCCCCAGCGCCATCGAGAACATCGTGCGCAGCTTCCCCCAGGTAGACGAGTTCGCCATCGAGGTCTACAAGCGGGGCGAGATGGACGAGCTGGAGCTGAAGATCGAGGCGCTGGCCGACGATCCCCAGGCGGTGGCACAGGCGGTGCAGGCGGAAATGGAGCGCCGGCTTGCGTTCCGAGTGCCGGTTCATGCGGTGGAGGCCGGCAGCCTGCCCCGCTGGGAGCTAAAGGCACGGCGAGTGGTGGATCGTCGGCGGTGAGGTGGCCGGCGACTGCCAAAGGGTTCGTCTAGCAACAACTTCCCAGTCTAGACCCTAAAGGTTTACGAAACCTTTAGGGAACTTCCAGGAAAATAAACCTCCCAAAATCATG
>JBHHTZ010000886.1:0-1865 GCA_046753605.1 Anaerolineae bacterium | reverse complement strand
ATGTAATGCCGCCGGCCGGCCCGTCCTCCAGCAGAAGTGTGACATCCACGCCGGCTCGTGCTCGCTCAGCCAGCGCCTGGGCGATGAGCGGGTGTTCCAGCGTGTAGCCGTGGAACTCAATGCTGCTCTGCGCCTGCTGTATCTGCTGGACCACCGCCTGGAAGAGGTGATCGGGGCCAATTGCCACTGTCAGGGTGGCCGTGGCGGTGATTTGCGGCGGGTGGAAGAAAGTCTCCAGGTCCCAACCCGGATAGCGAACACGCCGGCCATGGATCGGATCGCTCACCTCCTGAGCCCAGTCAGCGACGCTGTCTGTGTCGGGTACTGGCCGGCCTGTCGCTTCATCGAGTTTCCGGTAGAGGATCTGGCCACCCTGGGCGAAGGTGGAACTGGGCGCGTATGGCTTCACCGATGTCCCGATCCAGCCGTCGAGGGGGGTATCGCCGCCCTTGTACACCATAGCGTCGATGGTCTGGCCGGCGTTGCCCTTCAGCGTAAGCTGATCACCCGAGTTGCTGAGGCGAAGCGGTTCCCCGCCGAGCGCCGGCACCAGAGGATCGGTGGGGTCCATCACCCAGTCGGGTGGAAAGCCAAAGGAGTCTGCGAAGGCGACACGCGATCGGGTGATCCAGATGCTTTCGCCGGGGTCCAACCCGCTGGCCGGAAACACCACGGCGCCGCTGTTGTCCTGGACGGTCCAGCCCTGCAAATCGATGGGTACTGCGGAAACATTCGTCAACTCGAAAGCCTCGTCGGCATCGTTGCTGGCGTAGCCGTCGTAGTACACTGCTGAGATGAGTACAGACTCCGTGGCCGTCGCGACATCGTTCACCCATCCCGATGCGCTGTGGGCTGTGGCTTTGTGTGGTACCTGGACCGGGCCAGGGCCGGCAGCCAACAAGACTACCAGTCCGACTGCCAGCATCAGGCCGGCAACGACCCGTGTCCGCCGATACCAGTCACGCTTCATACACTGCGAATCATCCATCATGCCTCCCCCAGAAGCTCTATCACTCTGCTCACCAGATCTCCGATGCTGAAGGGGCGCACCAGGATCGCAGCCCAGTCACCGGGATTGAAGTGCAACACCTCTCGGTCAAACGGCCCGGTACACAGGATCATGGGGATATCCTCAGCCGCGGCTCTCAGTTGCGGCAGCATTTCACCCGCGTTGGTCTGTCCGACCGTGTCCACGACCACCAGGCGGGGACGCGCCCGATGCAAAACCGCCAGCAGTTTGACGCCGGCCTCAATCGTGGGCAGCCGCAACACCTGGAAGCCCAGCTCCATCAGTTGCGCCTTGATGGCGGCTCGGAAGCGCCAGGCATCCTCGATAAGGAGCACATCCGGGATAATCCTCTGCTTGGTGTCTGACATTCGTTAGTCATGAAACCGAAACTGGGGTGAAAAAGCTCCTGATGCCAGCGGTTGAAACCGCGCCTACCGTTGCGAAGTCGCCCCCTTCGACAGCCCTTCGGCAAGCTCAGGATGACAGCTCAGGACAGGCTTCGGCGGGCTACGAAGCTGCGCCCCATCAGCTGTATAGCACGGGCACTTCATGCCCGTGCGGGCGCCGGCTGAGATGCACCGCGCTATTGCCGGATCATCTTCTCAAACTTCATCATTGGCCGGGCGACGACAAGTGGCTGAGCAGTCACCGCTCATGGCTGATCAGGCGCATACACGCGCGCCAGCCGGGACAGTGGGTGACCTTTGGCCTTGATTTCGAGCTGGTTGAACCAGCCGAAAGGGGTGCGAATGGCCGTTAGCCCGTGCGATCGCAGCCCCTCGGCGGTCGCGTCCAGAACTTTGACGGCGGTGCGAGGCCGGCTGAGATCGCCAAACAGGTGGGCGAAGGGGTGGAC
>JBHHTZ010000885.1:0-1872 GCA_046753605.1 Anaerolineae bacterium | reverse complement strand
GCCGGCGGAGCGGGCACCACGAGTGACCGTCCCGGAGATGTCCGTGATTTCCGTATGATTTGAAGAGGTGCTGGACGCTCCGTTGGACACCGGCGACAACGACCCGGCTACCTTCTTCCCTACGCCATTTCAAGTTCTGGCAAAGGCGTTCCTGTTGCTTCGCTGTATAGCACGTCAGGACAGAAATCAACTTCGTTGGGCCAGACAAGCGTACCGATTTCCGGGTCTACCTTTACACGCCTGAAAAAATCGATATCTTCTAAAGGGGCGAAGACACCACCGCGCCCCACAATTCGATCCCTGAAGTCGAGTTTCGCCTTCTCACCATTGGAGAAGGTTAACTCTAAACGATATGCCTCTATATGACGAACATCTGTAATACGCGGGAACATGCTTAACCTCTGGTAGAATAATACCACGATGTTCGTATTTCATCAACCCTTGTTTGCCACCGATCAAGTCTGGACTCTACGGACCTCTAGGTGAGAAACCTGACGGTTGAGTTGTCAAACTGCGCGATAGATCCATTGTCTGACAAGACCAAGGAGGTGTTTGATTTCCATGAACTGGCAAGCTATACAAGGTTTGCTTCAAAGCCAGGTGCTCCCCAGCTCAGCCCGCATCGTTCTCATCCTTGCGATCGCCTGGCTGGGCTACCGTCTGCTGTTAATCGCCGGCCAACGGATCGAGGAGATGGTCGAGGACGAGGACACCACCACCGTCAGCGAGCAGGAACAGCGGGCGCAGACCCTCAGTCAGATACTACGGAGCGCCGGACTGGTGCTCATCGTTCTGATCGCCGGCACCATGATCCTGCGAGAGCTGGGGCTTGACGTCGGGCCGATCATTGCCGGCGCGGGCATCGTCGGCCTGGCCATCGGCTTCGGAGCCCAGACCCTGGTGAAAGACGTCATCTCAGGCTTCTTCATCCTGCTGGAGAACCAGTTCAGCGTCGGAGATTCCATCCAGGTGGACGGCATCGCCGGCGGGGTGGAGAAGATGACCCTGCGGGCCACCTTCCTGCGAGACCTCGAGGGCACGCTGCACATCATCCCCAACGGTGAGATGCGCACACTCGCCAACAAGACGAAGGATTGGGCCAGGGCGGTGGTCAACGTGGGGGTGGGCTATGAAGCCAACCTGGATCAGGTTCTGGCCGTTCTGGAGGATGTGGGGAGGCAGTTGAGCGCCGACGAGACCTTTGGGCCCAGGCTGTTGGAAGAACCCACGGCCGCGGGCCCCCTGGAATTCGGTGATTCGGCCGTCACCGTGCGCCTGATGGTCAAGACCCGTGCGGGACAGCAATGGGGTGTCGGTCGCGAGATGCGGCGGCGCATCAAGGAGGCCTTCGAGCAGGAGGGGATCGAAATCCCGTACCCCCAGTACGAGGTCCGAGTGCGGTCGAGCCTCGCATGCAAGTCTGGCGATTGACGCCTGACGCGCCGCGTTCACCCCACCGGGTGAGCCCGGGCGAGTGCGTGATCCTGCACATCGGTA
This sequence comes from Anaerolineae bacterium, assembly GCA_046753605.1. Classification (GTDB taxonomy): domain Bacteria; phylum Chloroflexota; class Anaerolineae; order Epilineales; family JAANWY01; genus JBHHTZ01. The sequence continues at coordinate 375 of JBHHTZ010000885.1, read as the reverse complement.
CCTGGCCCATTGCCCTGGTGTCCTCACCTGGCAGCTCGACGGCGGTGAGCCTCAGACGGCGGAGATGGCGCCGGCCGGCGGCGTCATGGCCGGCGTGCAGCGCTATCACCTGGTGCTGGTGGCCGTCTTCGGCGGCCTGATCACCTTCGCCATCTGGTACTTCCTCATCGGACAGACGGCGCTGTTTGCCCTGACTCTGGCCATCACGGTGGTGGTAATCACCTGCCCAGACGCGCTGGGTCTGGCCACGCCGACGGCCGTCATGGTCGGTACCGGACTGGGGGCGGAGCACGGTATCCTCTACAAGAACGCTACGGCGCTGGAGCAGCCGGCCCGGCTGGAGGCCATCATCTTCGACAAGACCGGCACCTTGAC
>JBHHTZ010000884.1:0-1879 GCA_046753605.1 Anaerolineae bacterium | reverse complement strand
ACCTCTGGTATTCATCCGCACCACCTGGCGCGTCTACACCTGGGCGCCGGACGAAAACACCCGCCGGCTGACCCTCGGCATCGCCGCCGGCCTGCTGGCCCACCAGATCTTCGGCCTCGCCGACGCCTTCATGCTCGGCACCCAAACGCGACTGGATAATGCTCGATCTCATAACCCAAGTCATCTTTTTGCCAGCGAAACAGGAGTTTTGGCTACCCTATCAGGGATTCTTCGGCTTCGCTTCAGAATGATATAACTGCGGTGGTGGCTTGACAATGAAAACGGACGACTGGTAGAAGTCATCCTCGCCACTACATCGGATTGAGAAAGGAACGGATTTTCGCCCCCAATCCGTTTGATTCCACATCCGTTGTAGTGTTTCGGCGAGGGTAATAGCCAGCGCAGAAAAAGACCTCTACGAAATAGACGACGAGGAGCATACCATCATCGTCTGGCGAATTGCCCACCGCTGCGAAGCCTACCGCTGACCAGTGGGCATCACCGCCGGCATGTACCTTAACCTCGCCATCCAGCCATCTAACCATCCGGCCATCCAGCCCCTAACCCCCCATGCCCAAACGATTCTCCCTGAACCTCTTGGTCCTATTCTACATCCTGGACATCCTCCTCACAGGGGCTGTTCTGCGGCTCGCCGGCATCGCCCGCCATCGCCTGCCCTTCGGTGAACCGTTCCCGGTGCGGGAGACGCAGTTGCCCCTCGGCGCTTACCTGATGGTGGCCATCATCTGGTCCCTCTGCTTCTTCCTGCTCTCCGTCTACGATGCCAACCGGGTCATCCACGCCGTCGACGAGTTCCAGCGTGTCACCGCCGGCATCGCTCTGGCCACCTTCGTCTTCGCCGGCGCCATCTACCTGGCCCACTACCGCGTCCCGCGCCTGCTCTTCCTCTACTTCTTCGCCGGCGATCTGGCAGTGCTGCTCGGCTACCGGGCCATCGTCCGCGTTGTACACCGCCTGCGCAATCGCGTGCGTCCTCACTACACCACCCGCGTGCTCATTGTCGGGGCCGGCGCGCTGGGGCGCGACGTCGCCCAGGCCCTGGGCGAGTACGGCTGGGCCGGGCTGCACATCGCCGGCTTTCTGGATGATGATCCGCAGAAACAGGGCCGCCAGGTGGCCGGCTTCCCGGTGCTGGCCGGAATAGACCGCGCGTGCGATGTAGTGCAGTCGCACCAAATCGAAGATGTCATCATTGCCTTGCCCATGAAAGCCCACACTCGCCTGGCCAACCTGGTGGCCGAGCTGTGGAAGCTCCCCGTGCGGATCAAAGTTGTCCCCGACTACTCGGCCCTGGTGTTCACCCGCGCCACCTTCGAGAGCCTGGGCGATGTGCCGCTCATCGGCCTGCGCGAGCCGGCCATCGACGACTTCCACCGCTTCATCAAGCGTCTTTTCGATCTGATCCTGGGTGCGGCGCTCCTCATCCTCCTGTCGCCGCTGCTGGCCCTCATCGCCCTCCTGATCCGTCTGGATTCCGAAGGGCCGGTCATCTTCAAACAGCAGCGCACTGGGGAAATTGGCCGGCTGTTCGGCATGTACAAGTTCCGGAGCATGGTGCCCGATGCCGACGAGCGGTTGGAGGAGATCGTCCAGACCACGCCGGACGGAGCCATTGTCCACAAGATCAAAGACGACCCCCGGGTCACCCGGGTGGGCCGTGTGCTGCGCCAGTTCAGCCTGGACGAACTGCCCCAATGTTCAACGTGCTGAAAGGCGACATGAGCCTGGTGGGGCCACGCCCGGAGCTGCCCTGGCTGGTGGAAAAGTATGAACCCTGGCAGCGCCAGCGTTTCAGCGTCCCCCAGGGCATCACCGGCTGGTGGCAGGTCAACGGCCGCAGCGACAAGCCCATGCACCT
>JBHHTZ010000883.1:0-1880 GCA_046753605.1 Anaerolineae bacterium | reverse complement strand
ATGTAGCCTGTATTGAGCCCAGTCGAGGTAATGGCACCCTGGCCGACGGACGGACGCGCATCACCGCAAGGCAACTGGAGAAAGTAGGGAAGAAATGAGTGTCCAACTAAAGCTAAATGTTGACCAGATTTCAGTGGCTATTCTGCTATTGGATCAAGAAGAGAAGGTAGAGCTGAGACAACGTTTACCAGTCTTGCTCAAGCTGGAGTCTGATGAATTGGAAGACGTGAGGTGGCTTCGTTTGGCTGAATCAGCCTTTAGTTTTTGGGAGGACGCCGAGGAAGACATCTATAATGATCTGATCCCGACCACGGAAGCAGAGGTTTGAGTCGTGAGTTACGATCGTGGCGAGATCGTATTAGTTCCGTTCCCGTTCACTGATCTGTCGCGGCAGAAGGCACGACCTGCGGTTATATTGTCTCCAAGAAGATTCAATGAGCGTTTTCCAGACGCGATCCTGGCGGCGATCAGTTCGAAAGTCCCTACCAGACCGAGCGATTTGGAGTTGGTGATCCGGCAGAGTGGTTCTGCGTTCGCGAGCACCGGCCTCCGTGTCAGCTCGGTCATTAAGGCGTCCAAGCTGGTGACCATGGAGCAATCGTTGATTTACACGACCCTTGGCCGGCTCACAGACCGAACATTGCGCGAGTTGTGTGAGCCTGTTTGAATGAGTATGACTGAAACGCAAGTTCCCCAACCTGTGCCGGCCCCCACCTGGCCGGCCTACTACGACGACGAAATCGATCTGCGCGAGTACTTCGACGTCCTGCGCCGGCGCTGGCTGATGGTCATCGGCATCCCGGTCGTGGCTGTGCTGGTCGCGACGCTGTTGAGCTTCTTCGTGCTGCCGCCGGTTTACCAGGCCACAGCCGGCGTCGTGATCCTCAAGGCGCGCACCGATGTCCAGTTCACGTCCAAGATTCGCACCGAGCTCAGCGAAGACGTGAAGTCGCGGCGCGAGGCCCTGCAGTCCCTGGCTACCTCGCGGGCCGTGGCGGCCCAGGTCATCGAGCGCCTGGGGGATAAGCTCCCCGAGGATCAGCGGCGGGTAGAGGCGCTGCTCAACTCCGTCAGCTCCAAACTGACCGGCGACCTGCTCACCATCCAGGTGAAGAACGAAGACCCGCAACTGGCGGCCACGCTGGCCAACACGTGGGCCCAAACCTACGTGACGTACGTGAACCCGCTGTTCAGCGACGTGGCGCAGACGCCAGAGACCCTGGCGCCCCAGGTGGAGGGTGCCGGAACCAACTATCAGGCGGCTGAGCAGGCTCTGGTGCAGTTCCTGGCAGACAACCAGATCCAGCGCCTTCAGCGTGAGGTGGACGATCTCCAGAAGCGGATCAACAAGCAGTACGCCGATCTGCGCACACTGGATAACCTGATTGATGATGTGGAATCGCTACAGGCTCAGTTGGCCCAGGGCGTGGCTTCGACCATGCCCACCTCGCTGGGGAACAGCCTGGCGGCCGTCTTTCTGCGGGCGCGGGCCTTCACGACCTCGTCGGGGGCGCAACTGAACACCCAGTTGCAGCTCGATCCGGCGGCCTGGACCACGTCGCCGCAGGACGCCGCAAAGTGGCAACATGAGCTGGACGCACTTCTGTCCACTCTGACCTCGCGCCGGCAAGCATTAAATCAGACAGTGCAGAGCACGGACTGGGAACAACAGTTGCTGACCTTGCAGAGTGAACTGGAGCACCAGCAGGCGCGCCAGAAAGAGCTGACGGACAGTCGGGACCTGACATGGGACACCTACACCTCGTTGCGCCGTAAGTACGCCGAGGTCAAGGTGGCCACCGAGGCCCCCGACCTGCAGGTGAGCATCGCCATGCACGCCGATGCGCCGGAGAAGCCGGTTGGTCCGCGCAAGGCGCTGA
>JBHHTZ010000882.1:0-1880 GCA_046753605.1 Anaerolineae bacterium | reverse complement strand
TCATATGTCATTCCGAACGGAGCGCCAGCGGAGTGAGGAATCCCTGAGACCGTACTCGAACATGTTGGCTTCGCTGGAAAAGCAGTCTGTTCCCTGTCGTACGGTTGCCGACTCATTTGCCAATGGACCTCGCCCTTTCTTGGACGGCTCCAGGGATTCCTCACTCCGCTGGCGCTCCGTTCGGAATGACATGGAGGGGCGGTATGCCGATGAATCTTGAAACTTCATCATGTCCGACCGGGCCGGCGGCCAGCGAATGGGCCACCGGGGGCGAGATCCTCGAACTTCACATAAATTTGCCAACAGTATCATTCATTCGTCGACTTGCAGGCTCAGCAGTAACGAGCTAAGATGTCGAAAATACGTGTAAACCAACAGCCAGTTTCGCAAGGAGGCTTTTCGTGAAAGACCGCCCCAAGATCGTTCTGCCGGATGATCGCTACTTCGACCCCAACCCCCGGCAGAACGAGATCGCCCAACATCTGTACGCCACGGTCGCGGACATGCCCCTCGTCTGCCCCCACGGCCACGTCGACCCGCGCATGTTCGCTGACCCGGACTTCTCCTTCGGTTCTCCCACCGAACTCCTCCTCATCCCCGACCACTACATCTTCAGAATGCTCTATTCGCAGGGCATTGCGATGGAAGACCTGGGCGTCCCTCGGGTGGATGGCGGTGCAGTGGAACAGGATCACCGCAAGATATGGCAGATTTTCGCCGAGAACTTCCACTTGTTTCGCGGCACACCCACCGGGATATGGCTGACGCACGAACTCCACTCGGTTTTCGGCATTCAGGAGAAGCTGACTGGCGAAACAGCCCAGGACATCTACGACCAGATTGCTGCCAGGCTTGCATCGCCGGCGTTTCGACCACGCAAGCTGTTTGAGCAGTTCAACATCGAAGTTCTGTGTACGACGGACACTGCCACGGACCCGCTGGACCACCACCGTGCCATCCGCGAATCGGGCTGGGGTGGGCGCGTGCTGCCCACTTTCCGTCCAGACGCGGTCGTGAACATCGAGATCCCCGGCTGGCGCGAGAACATCCAGGCGCTCAGCAACATCACCGGAATCGAGATTAGCAGCTTTCGGGCCTACATCCAGGCGCTGGAGGACCGACGAGCCTACTTCAAGCGCATGGGGGCCACGGCGACCGACCACGCCGCCCTGACAGCTTACACCGAGGAACTCACAACACGCGAGGCGGAGGCCATCTTCCAACGAGGGTTGGCGGGCCAGGCCACCACCGAGGACGCCACCCGCTTCACGGGCCATATGCTCATGGAGAGCGCCAGAATGAGTATCGAAGATGGGCTGGTGATGCAGTTTCACCCCGGCGCGTACCGCAATCACAACCAACTGGTTTATGAGCGCTTCGGCCCTGACAAAGGCGGGGACATTCCCATCCAGGGGGAGTTCACGCGGAACCTGCGGCCTCTGCTGAATCGGTACGGAACCGATTCGCGGTTGACCCTCATCCTTTTTACGCTGGATGAGACGACGTATGCGCGGGAACTGGCTCCCCTGGCCGGCCACTATCCAGCCGTCAGGCTGGGGCCGCCGTGGTGGTTCCACGACAGTCTGAACGGCATGCAGCGCTACCTGGAGCGAGTCGTGGAGACCGCCGGCCTTTACAACACCGCCGGGTTCAACGATGACACCCGCGCGTTCCCCTCCATTCCGGCCCGACACGATCTGTGGCGGCGCGCGGCGAGCAACTGGATCGCCGGCCTGGTCGTGCGAGGCATCGTGGACATGGGCGACGCCGTGGAGATGATCCACGACGCCGCGTACGGGCTGGCGAAGAAGGCGTACAGACTTGACTAGTACTTCTCGGCGGAAATCCTTCGCCAGTTATCTGCTCAAAGGGGATCGTCA
>JBHHTZ010000881.1:0-1881 GCA_046753605.1 Anaerolineae bacterium | reverse complement strand
CGAAGTCGCCCTTCGGCGACTGAAACCCAATCCGCGCAGGCGGATTTCGCAAGGGCGACGTCCTGAGCCTGTCGAAGGGTTGCCGCGAATTCATTCGCCAGGCTATGAACGTGCCATTGTCAAGGTAGGGCGTGTAGCGTGTCGCGTCTGTCGTGATCTGATCGTAGGGGGTCATGAAATCCGGGCCGGTGGTCACGGTAAGTCGGTAGCGGTACGCGCCGGCCACAGGCGACCACATAAACGTGGGGATATGGAGTTGCACGGCGCCATCTGCTGGAGAAACCAGGTTCAATGGCGCGTTCTTGGCAAAGGACGCAGCCTCGCTGGTCGCCAGCATTGCGTCGTCGCTGCCCAGGGCCTCGATCTTCCAGAAATACGTGCCGTTGGCATAGGTATCTTGCTTGTCCGTTGCCGCGCTGTAGGGGACGTAGCTCGTGCTGCCGAGGGAGACGGTATCCCAGACAGGCTCGAAGTCCGCGTTAATGCCCAGAACTAACGAGTAATGGTGAGCGCCGGCCATCCCTTCCCACCGGAATGTTGGATCGTTGTCTAACGTCGCGCCGCCAGCCGGCTCGATCAGACGGATGATCGCCGCTTTGGTGAAGCGCCGTTCTTCGCTCAAGACATCGCCGCCAGCCGGCATGACAGCGCGGACGCGCCAGTAGTAGGTATTGTTGGCGTAAGTCATTCGGCGCTGCCCCCCCGCCTGGGCGAGATTGCTCGGAGACGTGTCGCTAAACGGCGTGTAGCTGTTGTATCGGGTGCTGACCTCGTCATAGAGCGGATCGAACGACGGAGATGTCGAGACCTCCAGGACGTAGCCGGCGGCTCCATCAATTTGCTGCCAGCGGAACGCGGGATCCGTCTGAAGAACTGCATCCGGCTCCGGCGATTGGAGATCCAGGGTTTCCACGCCGCCCGGCGAGGTCAGGCTGAAAGAGCCGCCATCGGCCCAGGCGCTGGTGAAGCCGCCGGCGTCGCGGGCCCGCACACGCCAGTAGCGCGTCTGGGTGCCGAAGGTGGAGGAGACCGGGGTGATGCCAGTGTTGACCGTGTCCGCTTCCCACAGCGGCGTCCCGCTGAAGTCCGGCGCAGCGGAGACCTGGATGTTGTAGACGGACGCGCCGGCCACCGACTCCCAGAGAAACCTGGGGGTTGCCCCGTCCGGCCCGACCAGGTTCTGTGGTGTTCCGACCGCGCGAGTGAAATGGCGAACCGAGCTGTAGGTCCCTGGGTGGCCCCCCGGCGCTCGACTTCGCACGCGCCAGTACAGATCGCCGATCCCGATGGGGTAGGGCGGCACGATGGATGTGTCGGAGGTGATGGCCGACCATACGCTGTTGTTGAACGCGACGTCTGTCGCAACGTCGATTTCGTAGGATTGCGCGCCGGCTACGGCGGTCCACTCGAACCGGGTTGGCTGTTCGGCGGTCAGGGAGACGCCATCGGCCGGCGCGATGAGGGCCGGCACGCCGATCTGATAGGTGAACTCGCTCTGACTCCAGGCACTCTGGTGGCCCGAGGAATCGACCGCGCGCACTTGCCAGGACAGATCCCCCAGTGGAATGTGGCCAAGATCGCGGGGCGTGATGGTAGTGAAGTAGGTTGTGCCCCCCCACACCGGCGGGTCCAGGGGAATGCCGAACTGCACCGCTCGAACCGAGATCTCGTATTGCGTTGCCTCCGGTACGGGGTCCCACACGAAGGTCAGGCTTGTAACGGTGGCGCCCGGACCGGGGCTACGAAGTACCGGAGGCTCCAGGGTCTGGGCGAGGCCGGCATGCGGAACGGCTAAGACAACAAAGAGCAACACCAGCAATGCAATGGCCGGCACGACGGGGGCAGGGAACCGTCTCATGATGAATCTTTCCTTTTGATTCT
>JBHHTZ010000880.1:0-1882 GCA_046753605.1 Anaerolineae bacterium | reverse complement strand
GGAGAGCAGGTTCTTTTGCTTCGACACCACCAATCCGACTTGCCTCGCCCCTACTATTTCCCCTCTCGCCGCCGCACCTGGATGTGGTCAAAGTCTTCCGCCAGGACCGCACCCGGAAACACGGAGTGCACTTCCTCCAGGATCTGGCGGGGATGATACCGACGCGAGACGTGGTTCAGGAAGAGCTGCTCCACCTGTGCCTCGCGCGCCAGCCAGCCGGCCTCGGCCGCTGTGATGTGGCCGAACTGGCGCGCAATGTCTCGATCCTGGGACAGGTAGGTTGCCTCGCAGATCAGAGCGTCCGCCTGCCACACGTGCTCAACCAGATGATCCACGCGGGCGGCGTCGCCGACGTAGCATAGTTTTGTTCCGCGAACCTCCGGTCCCAGAACATCATCCGGTTGGATAACCGTGCCGCCTTCCAGGGTGATGGGCTGCCCCGCTACGAGTTGGCTGCGCTCCGGGCCGGCCGGCACGCCCAGCCGCTCGGCAGTTTCCACCAGGAAGGGCCGGCGGCTGTGTTCCTGGAACGTGAACCCGAAACTACCCGGCCCCCGGTGGGGCACGGGGAAGGCGATCAGTTGCATTTTTCGAGGATTCAAGATGACACCCGGCTGGAGGGGAATCAAGTTGAGTTGCAGGTTGACCTCGCCGCCTCGCAGCACAACGTTGACCAGGTCTCGCACCCGCTCCAGCGCCCAGTGGCCGGCATAGATGTTCAGTTCTTCGGCTGCTTCCCAGCGGGCAAATGTCGACATAATACCACCAAGTCCCAGGATGTGATCCAGGTGTCCGTGGGTCAGCAGAATCGTATCGAGGCGCTTGAAGCCCAGTCCGCTGCTCAACAGTTGGCGTTGTGTCCCCTCGCCGCAGTCGACCATGAAGCGCCGATCCTCGTGAAGAACGATCGTCGAGGGCAGGTTGCGGCGCACTGATGGCGCTGATGCTGATGTCCCCAGAAACACAACTTCAAACATGAATCGTGACTTTCCCGATCTGTCCTGTCTCGCCTTCTATCCCGATACGGGTATCTGTGAGTTGCTCGACGACCCAGATGTTGGTCAGCAGATGCTCGGTTATTTTACTGGTCGTGAAGCTGGACGCTGCCGGGGCAAGAGCCGCCGGCAGAATTAGCTGGTCGGCCAGGTGAGGATCCACCGCCGCCCCCGTCGTGTGATGGGCCAAGAAGGCATTCACCGCTTCCTGGGCTACCTTCTCTGCCCTTTTGCCGCGCCGGCCATAACTCGTGAACGCGGCCGCAACGTGCTCGTACTGGGCCAGCAGGTAGACGCCGGTGCCCGGACCTGATGCCTGCGGCGACAGTTGCTGAATCTCCGGGGCGAAGCCGGCCTGCCGCAGCAGTTGTTCGGCCCGCGTGGCCTGCCGCTCGCCGATGTGCTCCGGCAGGTTAGACACCGCCGAGAACCCGGTCAAGCGCACCAGGTCGCCACGCTCGTTCAGCTCGAGGCCTGCCGGCCGCGCGCCCGGTCCCAGGCCCCGTACTTGGGCCCGCATGAGGCCGCGACCGTGGGGATACCACCCCCATCGCTCCAGGCGGACCGTGGCCTCGATGCGCAACCGCGCTGCCGCCGGCAGGAACACGTCCGTCAGGTAGTGGTACGGCGGACTCCAGGCGACGTGCGTACCGCCCTCGATGGCGATCTCGGAGTCGCCGGCGGCGAAGCTCAGGAGCAGGAGCGCTGTCTGGAACACCAGGCTGGTAGCGCCGGCGCTGCCGCCTTTGCGGGCGGCGGCTACGTCGTATGCGAAGTGGCCGGCGGTTGGCGGCCGGGTAGGCCGGAAAGCCAGCGTCGTGGAGCCCAGTTCGGCCCCATTGAGTTGTGCGCCACAGACATCAGCGGCGGCTCGGATCGACGTCAGG
>JBHHTZ010000879.1:0-1883 GCA_046753605.1 Anaerolineae bacterium | reverse complement strand
TCTCCGGCTCGCGCAGGAACTCGACCACCTCCGACAGTTCCTGCTTGGCCTCCTCGACGCCGGCCACATCCTCAAACGTGACAGTCGGCTTGTCGCCGCTGAAAAGGCGCGCTTTGCTCTTGCCGAAGGATAGCGCCTGACTCCCGCCCGTCTGCGCCTGGCGCATCATGAAGAAGATGAGCCCACCGAAGAAGAGCAACGGGAGAATCGTGGTAGCCAGACCCAGCAAATCGCCCCATCGACTGGGATCTGCAACCAAAACTTCAACGTTCTTCTCATCCAGAACCTCTTGGGTGACGCCCAGGTTGTCCAGGACGCTGAAAACGCTGACGTCGCGCTCCTTGTGAGCAACAACGTCAGCTTCGGAATCATGGCGCTTGACTCGCAGTTCGTCACCGCGAACGCTTATCTTTTCGATCTTGCCGGCCTTGATCTCCTTAGCCAGATTAGTGAGATCGATTGTTTCTGTGGTATTGGACGGCATGAAATTGAAAACCAGTGCTCCAATTGCAACGAGCACGAGCACCCATACGATGCCGTTCCGGAACAGTCCTGACCCACGCATTTTCTGCTACCTCACCTCCAAGGTGAAGGCCTTCAGCGCTACAATTCAACTCAAACGCACATCAATTATACATGATGTTCCTGCAATCTCCAATACCCAATCCCCAATCCCTACTCCCCAATCTCCAATTCTGCAATGATGATGCTGTTGAGAGTCTCCCTGGCCTGGCCGGCATCCACAACCGGCAGTCGCTGATTGAGGCCCGGCTGACCGAAGGGGTACATGCCCACGCGAATCTGGTAGGCGCCGGCGGCCGCATCAGCAGGAATCGCAAGGCGGTATGTGTCCGACACGAGCTGGTCCGGTGTCCAGGCCGTCGTGGGGAAGCCACCATTTACCGGCACGCTGTCGCGCTGCGCCAAGATGGGGCCGTCGGGTGGTGTCACGTGCACAAAGACCACGTAGCTCTGATCAATCGGCTGTCGTGCTCGCCAGCGCAAGGTGAGTTGCAGCGTCTCGCCCGGTCGCAAAGCGCGTTGCGTCTGCTCAGCTTCCACCAATTCAATCCTGTCTCCCAGGTTAGCATTCACGGGAATGACCGGCCCTGTGCTGATCACGATGGTCACGCGACTCTTGCGCGAAATCCGAACGCCGCCGGGCGGGTCTTGAGAAATGACCCGGTCTGCTGGCACATCGCCACCCCAGCCGGCCTTGCGCTCCACCTCGAAGCCGGCCTCGCGCAGGGTGTTCACGGCCTCATCAACCGGCAGGCCCGTGACATCAGGCAGCTCCACCGCCGGCGGACCGCTGCTGATGATGAGACCGATCGATGTATTGGCGTCCACCCGGGTTCCCGGCGCTGGATCTGACTGGACCACGTGGGAAACGGGCACTTCTTCGTCCTGGCGACTGCCGAGGATGTTCGCCTGCAGGCCGGCAGATCGCAACTGGTCCTCCGCATCTGCCTGGGGCAGCCCCACGACGTTGGGCACCTCGATGAGCGCCGGTTTTTCGACAACGGGAACGGGGACCGGTCGCGCTTGGGTGGCCGGCGAGGCGTACGCGCCGTAGACAGTTCGCCACAGGGGAATCAAGCCGAGCACAGCTACCAATGCCACAATGCCCAGCAGAACGCCCGTGGTGTCGAAACCCGATTTGGCAACTTGTGGAGCTGTCGGCTCAGCCGGGCGTCGGGGAATGGCCGGCTGGGACACGGTCGCTTGCTCTCCCCACGCCCGCACGGCGCGCAGGGCGTCGGCCAGCGCGCCGGCATCCTCGTAGCGCTGTGCAGGGTCCTTGGCCATGGCGCGGTTCACGATGGTCGCCACGGACGTCGGGACGCGCGGATTCAGTTGTTGTACGGGCGTCGGCGTCTCCT
>JBHHTZ010000878.1:0-1888 GCA_046753605.1 Anaerolineae bacterium | reverse complement strand
GTGGCACGTCTTGGAGCATCTACACGATCCGCTGGGCACCCTGATGGAGGTGCGTTGTCTGATGCACCCCTCGGGCCGGCTGGTCGTTGCCGTACCGAACGTGGCGAGCTGGCAGGCGCGAGTGGCCGGCCGGCAGTGGTTCCACCTGGATCTGCCCCGACACCTCTATCATTTTGACCCCCAGACGCTGGCGGCGATGCTCGGACGCGCGGAGTTTAGCATACAAACCTGGTCCTTCTCAAGCCTGGCCTACGAGTGCCGAGGTTGGTGGGAATTGCTGAGCGCGTGGGGTCGGTCTGATCGGTGGCCAGCCGGTGCGTTGGCGAGCCCGACTATACCGCTTGCTGTTGTCCTCTCAAGGGTGGCGGCATTTCGCGGGGCCGGCGCAGCAATAAGCGTTCAGGCGCTTCCTGTTCCAAAGAACGTCGCCGTCGGGTAGCCAGAATACATCCGGTTGGACGATAATCGCGTATACTTGACTGAGACCGTGATGGCACTATAATTTCTATGCTATCCCGTTGTGCAATTCGCCAACCGGATGTGATCACAAAGGGGGATCCGTGACTCTCGACCGTGGCCGCCGGCCAGGCGTCACGCAAGTCCGGCTAGCTATCCTGAAAACGCTCGTCTATGCCGACCTCTTCGACTATCCCTTATCGTCAGAGGAGATCCTTCGCTATCTCACCGTGCCGGCACCGCCGGAGACTGTCCGGCGGCTGCTCGACGACGGTGCGGTTGACGGTGCCTTCTGCCGTTCAAATGGATACTTTACTCTCCCGGGGCGAACTCAGTTGATCCCCCTACGCGAACGCCGCGAAGGGATCGCTCGCACAAAGTGGGCGACGGCCCAGCGGTACACGCGCTGGATCGCTCGAACACCGTTCGTGCGCATGGTGGCTGTCACCGGGACGCTGGCGGTCGAAAACGTTGAGGAATCCGACGATATTGACCTTTTCATCGTGACAGCCACGGGCCGGCTGTGGCTGTGCCGCGCGTTGGTGATTCTGACTGTGCGTGCAGCAGCGCTGGCCGGCGACGAACTATGCCCCAACTACTTTCTGTCCGAGCGCGAACTCTCGCTCAAAGACCGTGGCTTCTTCCACGCCCGCGAAGTGGCCCAGATGGTTCCACTCTACGGGGCGGACACCTACTGGCGCTTGCGGGGACTCAACGACTGGATCGAGGATTATCTGCCCCATGCCAGGGGGACGCCCAATGGCACGCCGATCATGCGACTGGGGCGGCTTGAGCGAGCTACCAAGATGGCGGTCGAGCGACTCCTGAGTGGCCGGCTGGGGGCGTTCCTGGAATCATGGGAGATGCGCCGAAAGATTCAGAAATTCAGCCGGCAGGCTCAAACCGAAGGCGGCAGCGTCCTGTTCACACCGGACTGTTGCAAAGGCCATTTCGACCACCACGATCAGATCATCATGCAGCATTTCGAAAAACGGCTGGCGCGGTACGGCCTTTCCATGGAGCGAACCGGTGGCTGAGGTACTGTTCGGCCAGTCGTACTACCTGCGCTTCGACCCCAAGCTGTGGGCGGCAATGCAGCCCTATCCCCCCCTGGGCACGATGTACGCGGCGAGCTACCTGCGCGCACGCGGCTACGATGTGGCTCTGTTCGATGCCATGCTGGCCGACTCTGAACAGCGGTGGGCGGAGGCGCTGGATCGGCATCAGCCGCGCTACGCGATCATCTACGAGGACAATTTCAACTATCTCAGCAAAATGTGCCTGTTGCGCATGCGTCAGGCGGCTTTCACCATGTCCGAGATGGCCAAAGAACGCGGCTGTACCGTCATCATCTGTGGCTCAGACGCCACTGATCACGCTCCCGAATACTTCGCTCACGGCGCAGACTACGTCCTCATCGGCGAGGGCGAGC
>JBHHTZ010000877.1:0-1897 GCA_046753605.1 Anaerolineae bacterium | reverse complement strand
CCGACAGGCCCGCCCGCCGATGAAGTCGGCGGGCTACGAAGCTGCGCCCCATCAATGGGGCTTTCCCGCTCGGAAACGGGGCGTAGCCCGATTCATCGGGCGCTGCTTCGTAGCACGGGCACTTCATGCCCGTGCGGGCGATGGCTGACAAGCAGTGCGCTGTTACCGGATTATTTTCTCAAGGTTCATCAGTCGTTTCAGTCCACCGGAACGACTGAAGTCGTTACTACGACTACGGTTCCTTGAATCTATATCCAGGAGAAGAGGCGCTGCCACCAGGAGCCCGGCTCCCGTGGCCCCAGAGGCTTCCACCAACGATCGGACGGCGGCGGCCCCTCGACGATGTGCCGGCGGATCGCTTCCGTCTCCTCATGATGTCCTCTGATCAGTTCCAGAGGCGGGCGTGGGAACCAGTGGGGGCAGGCGTGACACCACGTCAGGTCTGTGGGCTGTCCGTGCCGCTGGAGCTTGTAGAACCAGCGGCAAGCGAAATACGTCACCTGGCTGTTCTCGTCCAGCATCTTCACCGGTCGCAGGTGCAGACATGCCCACCGATCGCCGGCAATGAGACCGGGAATCGTGCATCGACCACAGATGTCTTCCATGCGCGTCGCATCTTCGCCGGCCACCGCCAGCCGCGCGAAGTTGGCTGCCTGGCACACAATCTCGCGCCGGCCTGCTCCATCCCCTTCGATGGGCCGCTCTTTTCGGAACTCACATGGTATCAAATCCATCTCATCCCCGCAATGCGAAGACGAAGATTGCCACCGCCAGCCCGCTCATAGCAGCGCCGTAGAAGAAGGGCGCCGGCACGCCGATGGTTTGCCACAGCCAGCCGGCCACCAGGCTGGCCGGGAACAGCGCCAGCCCCGTCAGCGTGTGATACACACCGAAGGCGGTGCCGCGCAGGTGGTCCGGCACCAGATCGGCGGCGTAGGCCCGCTGGACGCCCTCCGTCAGTCCGTAGTACAGGCCGTATGCGGCGAACAGCAGCCAGATGTGCCAGACCGTGCTGGCTCGCGCAAAGCCGAGATAGACCAGCGCAAACACGGCATACCCCCCGACGATCACGCCGCGCCGACCAATTCGATCCGACAGAGCGCCGGCCGGCGTCGAGGCCAGCGCGTACACGACGTTGAACACCAGCCACAACAGCGGAATCTGCACGCCCGGCACCCCGGTCGCATCGGCCCGCAGCAGCAGAAAGGCGTCGCTCGAATTGCCCAGGGTGAACACCACCACTGCCAGCAGAAACAGGCGGAACTGCCGGTCGAATGGCGCAAGGCTGATCCGGAGTCCCTGTCGTTCGCCGGCTGGCGCCTTGACGTGGCGCTCCCGAACCAGAAAGACGAGCAACGCCACGGAGATGAGGCCCGGAATGATCGTCACAGCAAACACCGGGCGATAGTTCCCGCTGAACACCGGGAGCAGCACAAACGCCAGCAGCGGCCCGATAATGGCGCCCGTCGTGTCCATGGCGCGGTGCAGGCCGAAGGAGCGGCCTCGGGACTCGGCCGGCGACGATGCTGCCAACAGCGCATCGCGGGGCGCGGTGCGCACGCCTTTCCCAACGCGATCCAGAAACCGCACCGCCAGGACGAAGGGCCATGCCTGTGCCAGGGCCACCGCCGGCTTCACCAGTGCCGAGAGGCTGTAGCCGCCCACCGCCCACGCCTTGCGCCGGCCACTGCGATCGCTCAACCAGCCGGAAAAGACCTTTAGCAGGCTGGCCGTGCTCTCGGCGATGCCCTCGATCAGGCCGATGATCGCCTTGTCAGCTCCCAGCACGTTGGCCAGGAATAGCGGCAAGAGCGGATAGATCATCTCGGAGCTGACGTCCTGAAACAGGCTCACCAGGCCCAACGCCACCACGTTCCTGGGCAGCCCCAGCCATCTC
>JBHHTZ010000876.1:0-1898 GCA_046753605.1 Anaerolineae bacterium | reverse complement strand
CGCTCCTACTCGGCCGGCGCTGGATTCGCTCTTTCCCCACGGGTCCCCCAACTTGAAAAAGCGCCCTATCAAAGGATGTCAGCTCGACGAAACACGCAGTACGCAGTACGCAAATAGGTTTCACGATGGCATGTTCAGAAGAAGCACTTCGAGCGCCAGCCGGCTGTTCACGTTGGCATCGATCTGCCGGATGGTCCGCCGAATTGCGCCAATGGTTTTCGCTATCTGCTGCACTCCATAGCCGGCGGCCTGGCTCCGCAGTGCCGGCAGATAATCGGCGTTAGTCACGGCATCCACGGTACCGGCCTTCACCAACAGCAGATCGCGCCACCAGCTCAGCCACAACGCCAGATTCTCAGCCAGATGTTTCTCGTCCCGGCTGAGGCGATGAGCCAGGTCCAACCGGGCAACACGTCCAGCATGGGCCACCGATGCCAGCGCATCGACCTCGGCTTGACGCCGATCCAAAATCGCGGTATCCTCTAGCGCCGCAGCGGCCCAGCCCATCCGGCCGCCGGACAACCGGGCCAGCAGGGCTGCCCGATCGGGTTCGACCTGCCATCGCTTTTCGAGGGCTGTCTGAACGTCGCGGATGGGGAGGGGGCGCAGGGGCAATATGCGGCACCGCGAGGCAACCGTCGCAAGCAGCGCGCTGGCGTCTAGCGCTGTCAGGAGAAGCACAACGTGGGCCGGCGGCTCTTCCAGCGTTTTCAACAGGCTGTTGGCGGCTTCGCGGGTAGCCCGCTCGATGTTGGGGAGCAAGAACACGCGCCACCGGGCTTCCACCGGCGCTAGCGAGGCGTCGCGCTGAAGCTCGCGGATCTGGTCGATCTTGATCGGGGCGTCGTCCACACCGATGATGCGGACGTCTGGATGCCGGCCGGCGGCGATGAGCCGGCACGCGCGACATTCGCCGCACGGTGGGGCTTCGCCTGTGCAGTTGAGCGTTCGGGCAAAGGCTGTGGCCAACGTCCGCTTGCCGATGGCCGGCGGCCCGGTGAACAGGTACGCATGGGCCGGCTGGCCGGCCAGCGCGGCCTGTCGCAATTGCCGAACGGCTGATTCGTGCCCGACGATGTTGTTCATTGATCACAGTGTGCAATGCTGGTCACGCGGATTTTGACGCAATCCAGACCGGTCTATGACTCACCTAAGACCGCGCCGTGCTATCTTTGGGTTCTGGATTTGCGTCCATCGGGATTTTAACATGAAGCAGGCATAAGTACAAACCGCAGCAGGGGGTATGAGCCAGGAACTGGGGGCTATCGTCAGATGAAAGATATACTGAAGCTGCTGTGGGTAATCGCAGCAATTGTCCTTGTCGCACCGACTACGACATTGGATTTGCAGACCCTGTTCGACGACGCCAACGCACCGGCTGGCGCAGGCGAGGGTGCCAGTCGCCCCGTGCCGGCTGCCGCGGCAAACCAGGAGCAGGCGCCAACACCGCCACCACCCCTCGAATACAACCTTTGCCCCGGCCAATCGACCAGCTTTACCTTCCAGGTTTATCTCCCACCGGCCCCTGTCCAGGCCGACATCCTTCTTGCCTTTGACACGACGGGCAGCATGGATGGCGTCATTCAGACTGCCCAGGAACGCGCTGTTGACATCATGTCCAATCTACAGACCCTGATCAGCGACGCGTGGTTTGGTCTCGTCGATTTTCGCGACTATCCGGTTGATCAGTACGGGTGGTCCACGGATTGGCCCTATCGCCTCCGGCAGCCGCTGATCGGCCATATTTCCTATGTGCAGATGAAGATCGAAGAGCTTGAGGGTGACGGCGGAGTGGATGGGCCAGAAGCGTACTCACGCGCTCTGTATGAGGCGTATGCCGACGAGCACGTTGGTTGGCGTCCCGATGCCCGTCGTTTCATCATCATGTTCGGGGACAG
>JBHHTZ010000875.1:0-1899 GCA_046753605.1 Anaerolineae bacterium | reverse complement strand
AATTGTTTGCCACCACCGACTACGACGCTCTCCACAACGCCGACGCGGCAATCATCTGCGTCCCGACGCCGCTGGGTAAAACCAAAGACCCGGATATGTCCTACATCATCGCCGCCACCGACGAGATCGCCCGGCGCCTCCACCCGGGCATGCTCATCGTGTTGGAGAGCACAACGTATCCTGGCACCACAGAGGAACTGATTCTGCCACGCCTGGAGGGAGCAGGGGAGCAGGGGAGCAGGGGAGCAGGGGAGCAAAGGCGAGGGGGAGACGGGGAGACCGGGAGAGAGGGTGCAGCCGAAGCATCCGAACCCCGAAGTTCACAATTGACAATTGACAATTCACCATTAACAGTTAGCAAAGATTTCTTCCTGGCCTTTTCTCCTGAACGGATCGATCCTGGCCGCAAGGATTACACTATTCGCAACACCCCCAAGGTGATTGGTGGGGTGACGCCGGCCTGCACCGCCGTGGCGCAGGCGCTGTACGAAACGGCTATCGAGCGGGTGGCGCCGGTCTCGTCGCCCAGAGTGGCGGAGATGGTGAAGCTGTTGGAGAACACCTTCCGCGCCGTGAATATCGCGCTGGTGAATGAAGTGGCGATTATGTGCGACCGGTTGGGAATCGACGTGTGGGAGGTGATCGAGGCGGCCAGGACGAAGCCGTTTGGGTTCATGACGTTCTACCCCGGTCCCGGTCTGGGCGGCCACTGCATCCCCATCGACCCCCAATACCTGGCCTGGAAGCTGAAGACGGTGAACTACAACGCTCGTTTCATCCAACTGGCCGGCGAGATCAACTTCGGCATGCCCCAGTACGTGTTGGGCAAGATCGCCGACGGCCTGAACGAGGCCGGCAAGCCCCTCAAAGGCTCCCGCGTGCTGATCCTGGGCGTGGCCTACAAAGCCGGCGTGAGTGACCTGCGGGAGTCGCCGGCCCTGGACCTGATCCACCTCCTCCAAGAGAAGGGCGCCGATGTGGCGTACCACGATCCCTACGTGCCCCGCTTCGACGTCGATGATTTGGCCATGACCGGTGTAAGCCTGAACCGCCACGCTCTGCGCACGGCTGACTGTGTTGTGATCACGGCGGACCACAGCTCCTATGACTGGGAGTGGGTCGTGGAGAACAGCCGGCTTGTGGTGGACACCCGCAACGCCACCCGCGATGTGAGGGCCGGCGGCGCGCGAGTGGTGAAATTATAGCGTGTCGCTTTCGGTAAGGTCTCCTGACTACCCCGGAGAGGGCTCGGTTGGAGACCTTTGCCCAACGAGAAGAAGATGGCTGGATAGCTGGATGGCTGAGTAATGCACAAGCCATCCAGCTATCTAAGTCCTTGCTCACCTCGGCAAGACGTGGTATCATCATGACGGTCGGTGGTGTGTGGACGTGCTGCGGGCAGTGCAGAAGGCGATCAGGAGCGCATCGACCTGGTACAGAAGCGAGTCAGGGTGTAGGGCCGGCACGTGTACCTCACACCCATCGAGTTTCGGTTGCTGGCCTGCCTGGTGGGCGAGGACGGCGAGGTGGTATCCCACAAGGAATCCGAAATAGGCCGTATCTTTTTCCCAGGAACCACGTTACCTATGTGGAAACGTGGTCTATACCAGGTCGTTCTTGCTCCTGCCCGCTCTTGAGTTTTGTTGTCAGGGGGTTGCTTATCGTTATCTAGCCTATATCACTTCTCACACCACATTGAGTCACCCGACTGCTGTTACTGGAGGGGGGCGGCGCCATCGCCGTCCCGGGCCCCGACCTCAAGACCTCCAGTGGGTTGAGTATCTGGGCGGCTATCCAGGCGCCAGACTGCTTGGCGATCCGATCATCTGATGCGATAGATTGCCTGACAACGCTGTTTGTAGTTAGGTCATTCGTAGTAACGACTTCAGTCGTTTCCAC
>JBHHTZ010000874.1:0-1905 GCA_046753605.1 Anaerolineae bacterium | reverse complement strand
GGCAGCGTGCTGGTTGGCCTGGCCGGCCTCTTGTTTCTGGCGGTCGCGCTACAATTCGAACCCATCGACGGCACGCCCATCGTGTCCGGTCCAGAGTATGACGACGCTGCGGTGCTGCTGGCCCTGGATGGCCGTCTGCTGGTGATGTTTGAACGCGACCAGGGACCCCACGACGATCTGTACGTGGTGACGTCTGACGATGCCGGCGCGACGTGGAGTGACCCATCACCTGTCGCCACGGGCGCTGCCGACGACCGGCTGGGCTCCCTGGTCAAGCTCCACGACGGGACACTGGCGCTGTTCTACGTGTCCAACGCCGGCGGGACGTACAGGATTCATCGTGCAACCTCCCCGGATGGAACCACGTGGACCCTGCAGGGCGCTATCGACCTGCACCAGTTGCCGGCCTCGCCCATCAATCCTCATGTGATCGTCGAAGATGACGGCCGGCTTACGATGGTCTACCAGTTGCTGGCCGGCAGCCTCTTCGTCGCCCAGTCCGCCGACGGCGGCATCACCTGGGATGAGCAGCCGACCCGGATTGGCCCGCTGGCAGCCGTTTCGCCCCGGATCACGCACACTGCCAACGGGCGCTATCTCCTGACTTATCACACAGGCGGCGCTGACCTGGACCTCTACGCGCACCTGTCCGACGATCCCTACACGTGGGAGGGCGAAGCTGTGCCCATCTCCGTCGGACAGGACAGTCGTGATGGCTTTCCAGTACTGCTCAACGACGGAACCCTGGCTTTGTTTTATGCGCTATCAGCGGAGGGAGCGCCGGCTAACATCTTTTACCGGGCAAGCGAGGATGGTCTGGAGTGGGACGTGCCGACACAGGTAACTCAGGCGGAACTGGCCGAGTTGATGCCGGTCAGCGTGCCGGCCAACACTGCGCGCGGCGTTGACCTAGTGTGGGCTCAGGAGATCACGGCAAGCACAGACTATGACATCTACTATCAGCGCGAGCTTCAAGTGCGCCCGCTGCCGACGCCAACCTGGACGCCCGGTCCGCCGACAGCCACACCGACGGCCACAGTCTTCTTGACGTCCACCGTCACCCCGACGCGGACGCCGCGCCCGACGCGCACACCTTCCCCCACTCCATCACTGACACCCACTCAGACGCTCACGCCCACACCAATCACGCCAACAGCGACGCCTACCATCACACCGACGCCCACCGCGACACTAACGCCTACCACCACGCCCACGCTCACCCCGACCCGCACCCTGGTGCCGCGTCTGAGTCTGATCGCTGGTGACTATCCATCCGTCGTGTCGCCGGGGGGCGCCATCACTATCACGTGGTCGGTGGCGACCAATCGCGGCGCCAACACGTGGATCGAGTGGGGTACTCACTCCGGGGAGTATACTCAGGAGCACGATTTCCCGTGGATACCTGGCGGCATCTACGCCTTCGAGTACGAAATCACAGCTCTGAACGGATCGGACATCTACTTCCGTGTAGCGGCCGTGGACGATATTCTGTCCCCGATCTTCTGGCCGGGCCACGTTCGGGTCGCAGAAGTGACGCCCACCGCAACGCCGGCCCCACCGGGCGCACGCCGGCTGTACCTGCCTCTGATCAACCGGTGAGGCCAGCGGTTACTACTCAGCCTGCGCGCTCATGTCATTCCGAACGGAGCGCCAGCGGAGTGAGGAATCCCTGAGACCGTACTCGGATAAGCAGGCTTCGCTGGGGAAACAGCCAGTTTTCTTCCCCACGGCTGTTGGCGCTTATGCCAACAGGCTGCGCCCTTTCTTGGGCGGTTCCAGGGATTCCTCACTCCGCTGGCGCTCCGTTCGGAATGACATGGAGTGGCGGTTCGCCGATGAATCTTGAAACCTCAACATGTCCGACCGGCCCGCCGGCAAGCCAGACAGCCATCGGGCACGATTTGC
>JBHHTZ010000873.1:0-1906 GCA_046753605.1 Anaerolineae bacterium | reverse complement strand
GCGACGGCGACCAACCGCTGCCCGCGAACAGATCCTGCTGGCGATACACCGGAAGGTGAGTGGCGCGGGGGAATCACACCCCCGCGCTCTCCCAGAACCGGACGTGAGCCTCTCGACTCATCCGGCTCCTATCATCCCGTCGCCTTACGGCACGATGCCGAGCTGCCAATGGGCAAACAACGCCGGCCTATTCCGCGCAATGCGGCGTAGCCATTGAGTCGCCCTTCGCTGGTGGCCCCGGTATCGCTTGTATTTCTTCATGGCCCACCGAACCAATCGTCTGTTGATGCAGTCGAAAGCTCGATGCAGCGCGGAGGGATAGTAGCGGCCGTAGTAATTCACCCAGCCGCGGATGTACCTGTTGAACATTCGCGAGAAGTCATCAAGTTCCTTCTCGCTGGCCGCATGGATACGCCAGCCGCGCACGGTTCGTACAATTGCCTTCATCGCCTTGCGGCCAATGGCCGGAACGAAGCTGACAAAGTAGCGGCCAGTGCGACTGTTGCGGGCCCTTCGCGGCCTGAAGCCATAACCCAGGAAGTCAAACTGAATGCGTGGATGATCCTCAGTGCGATTGCTGTCCCGGCAGTAGACGATGCACGTCTTTTCCGGATGTGATTCCAGCTTGCACTGACGCAGGCGTTGCTCCACCGCCCGCCGAACATCTTGCGCCTCGGACTTCGTGCGACAATGGATCACAATATCGTCCGCATAACGTTCGAACGGGCAACCTGGGAGCTCCCGGGTCATCCACATATCGAAAACGTGATGTAGGAAGATATTCGCCAACAGAGGCGAGGCGACTCCACCTTGTGGTGTGCCTTGCTCCCGTGGCATTCGCGTTCCATTGTCCTGTTCCACCGGCGCCTTGAGCCAGCGTTCCACGTACAACAATACCCACTTGCAGTCCGTATGCTTACGGACCGCGCGCATCATCAGCGAGTGGTCAATGTTGTCGAAGAACCCTCTGATGTCCAAGTCCACGATCCAATCGTAACGCCAGCATCGCCGACGACATGTGCCGACGGCATCCAACGCTGACTTCTTGGGCCGATACCCATAACTGTCGGGGTGGAACACCGGTTCCACTTTCGGCTCCAGGTACATCTTGACGACCATCTGGGCCACTCGATCTCCCACCGTGGGAATGCCCAGTGGCCGCTCCCTACCGTCCGGCTTCGGGATCATCACCCGTTTGACCGGCGGAGGGACATACGACCCCGACGACATTCGATTCCATATCCGATAGAGGTTGTTCTTCAACTTCTTCTCGAACTGGATGACCGATATGCCGTCAATCCCGGCGGCTCCCTGGTTGGCCCGGACTTTTGTCCAGGCTTTCAGGACCGCCCACTTCGAGATACAAAACGGTTTGTCTTCAGCCATGGGTTCCTTCCGTCGAAGCGGTTGACCTATTGTCCAAAGACTGGATGACACGACCCCTTCGCTCCAGACGCATTACACATCCTTCAACACTACTACGGGGCGTTCCGCCCCTGTGCCTCGCATCGGTACTCTGATCCTTACGGGTTGTCCGCTTGGATTTCTCCCTTTGCATCGAGGCGACAGGTTCCAAGGTTCCATGTCCGAGCCTAGTCTGCGCTCTCGCCGCCTTTGTGCCGGACGCCGCATGGGCCAGCTACAGGCTCCTCCCATGCTTATCCTGGAGCAATCACCAGACCCCAGTTTCGACGCCAACGAGATACGGTTTCGACACGTCATCGACGGTTCACTTGCGTTCGACTTCACAGACCTCACCTGACGCGATCGGATCGCGCCTTTTGAACCCGACGCTTCCCACAACGGCTCTTGACCGTCGCAGTTCGGGGCTGGTTTGTGGCCTGGTCCTGTCACCCGGCCACGAGGGACCTTCCCTCATCTCGGACACAGCTTCTCCTTGCACACG
>JBHHTZ010000872.1:0-1908 GCA_046753605.1 Anaerolineae bacterium | reverse complement strand
TGAGGAATGACATGTTCAGGAAAGGCGCGGCGCAACGCAGAACTTGACATAGATTGGCCAACAGTATCATTCATTGCTCGCCGAGGCCGGCCTGAGTAGTAGCCCTCTTTGCAAGTCGGGGCGAAGCAAGGCGGATTGATGGTTCATCTGCAAACAAACCTGCCCTCCGCCTTGCCTCGCTTCTGCAGCGCCTTTCGATCCGACCTGCCTCGCCCCTGCCACAGCCTGTTTGCCTGAGACCCCAGTATATGCTAGGATAGTACCTGTGTCAAGAATAACTAGAGCGCGGTCACGAGACGCAGTGTGTTTTCGGAGGGTGTGATGCTATGCGAGAAGTAGTAATTATCGATGCCGTGAGATCACCCGTCGGCCGGCACAACGGGGCGCTGTCTAGCGTGCGGCCCGACGACCTGCTGGCCGAGGTGCTCAAGGCGCTGATGGAGCGCACCGGCGTGGACCCGGCGTTGGTCGAAGATGTGTACGCCGGCTGCGGCAACCAGGCCGGCGAAGACAACCGCGATGTGGCACGCATGGCGGCTCTGCTGGCCGGCTTCCCGGTGGAGGTGAGCGGTATCACCGTCAACCGCAACTGCTCATCGGCGCTGGAGGCGGTGAACCTGGCTGCCAAGTCCATCATCGCCGGCGAGGCTGACATCTACATCGGGGGTGGGGTGGAAAGCATGAGCCGCGCCCCCTGGTCCATGCCCAAGCCGGAGCGCCCGCAGCCGGTGGGGCACCCGAAGATATGGGACACGACCGTCGGCTGGCGCTACAACAACCCCAAGATGGACGCCATGTACCCCATCATCAGCCTGGGGGAAACGGCCGAGAACATTGCCGAAGAGATGGGCATCACCCGCGAGGAGCAGGACGCCTTCAGCGTGGAGAGCCACCGGCGGGCGGTGGCGGCCATCAACGCCGGCAGGTTTAAGGATGAAATCGCGCCCATCGAAGTGTCCCAGCGCAAAGGCCCGCCCAAGATCGTGGACACCGACGAGCATCCGCGCTACAAAGTTGTGGATGGCGAATATGTGCTCAACACCAGCATGGAGCAACTGGCCCGGTTGAGGCCGGCCTTCCGCAAAGGCGGCACCGTCACAGCCGGCAGCTCCAGCGGCATCAATGACGGCGCAGCGGCTGTGCTGTTGATGAGCGCCGACAAAGCCAGGGAGTTGGGGCTGAAGCCCATGGCGCGCTGGGTCGGGTCGGCCGTGGCCGGCGTGGACCCCGGCGTGATGGGCTACGGGCCGGCGCCGGCCACCCGAAAGCTGCTCAAGCGACTTGGACTCACAATGGACGACATCGGCCTCATCGAGCTGAACGAGGCCTTCGCGGCCCAAACCATCGGCGTGATGCGTAAACTGGGCATGCGCCACGAGATCACCACCGTCAACGGTGGGGCCATTGCCCTGGGACATCCCACCGGCTGCTCCGGCGCGCGCATCCTCGTGACGCTGTTGCACGAGATGAAGCGCCGCGCCCCCAACGAGAAGCGCCCATACTACGGTCTGGCCACGCTGTGCGTGGGCGTGGGGATGGGCGTTTCTACCATTGTTGAGTGGCTGGATTAGGCGATATTGGAGATTGGAGATTGGAGATTATGCAACGTCCACTCACCGGTGTTCGCGTTCTCAGTCTGGGACAATACATGAGCGCGCCTTACTGCACCATGCTGCTGGCTGATGCCGGCGCTGAAGTCATCAAGATCGAGCGCCCTGGGACCGGCGATCCCCGGCGTATCATCGCCCCCTTCGCTGAGGGGGAAGACGGTCAGCGAATCGGCGGCGGGTTTCTGGCGTACAACCGGAACAAGAAAAGCGTTGCCCTCAACTTGCGAGCAGAGCAGGGGCGCGCAATCTACAAGGAGTTGGCGAAAGCTTCCGATGTCGTGGTTGAGAACATGCGGCC
>JBHHTZ010000871.1:0-1916 GCA_046753605.1 Anaerolineae bacterium | reverse complement strand
TGACGGGCATCAATCGCCATTGCGTGCACTACCGTCATGTCATCGACACGCTCCTGCGCAAGCCAGGCGGCTTCCGGAATTACCGCTACCGGGACGACCTTTTCCCGCAAAACGTCTTTCGGCAAGCCTGGGAAGCGCTCCAGAAGCGCTACTCGCCCCGCCGGGCGGATATTTCGTATCTGCGCATCTTGAAGCTCGCAGCCCACGGCTCCGAAGCAGACGTTGCTGTTGCGTTGGAGAGGTTGCTAGACACTTCTGCAACGTGGGATGACCAAACGGTGGCCGAGCAACTTGCACCGGCTGCTGTGGACGTGCCGGTGGTGCAGTCGTGGGCGGTGCAGTTGAGCGACTATGATCAGCTATTGCAAATGGGGGTGCGAAATGGCACAGCTTGACGTGCTCCAAATGCACCTGCGCACTCTGCGCTTGCCGACCGCGGCACAGATCATTGACGAGCTGATCGCCAGGGCGCAAGCCGAGGATTGGTCGCTGGAAGCCTTTACGCGCGAGTTGTTCGAGCAGGAAATCGAAGGGCGCCGGGTGCGGCGTATCGAGCGTCTCGCGAAGGCGTCACGCCTACCAACTGGAAAGACCCTGGCGACTTTCGACCAGAAGGGACTACCGTTACGCATTCGGCGGCTCTTGCCCAATCTGTGCAGCGGCGAGTTCGTCGACCGGGCGGAGAACATCCTGGTCTTCGGCTTGCCGGGCCGGGGGAAAACGCACTTAGCTGCGGCTGTCGGATTCGAGCTCATACAGCAGGGACGCAGCGTGCTCTTCACGCCTACTTACCGCATTGTTGGCCAGCTGCTGCGCGCCAAGCGCGACCTGGAACTCGAGCGCGAGCTGCGCCGCCTGGACCGCTTTGAAGTGCTCATCCTCGACGACATTGGTTACGTGCAGCAGAGCCGCGAGGAGATGGAAGTGCTCTTCACACTCCTGGCCGAACGCTACGAACGGCGCAGCGTGATCATCACGTCCAATCTCGTTTTCTCCGCCTGGGATCAGATCTTCAAAGATCCCATGACTACCGCCGCCGCCATTGATCGCGTCGTGCACCACAGCATCATCATCGAGTTCGGAGAGGAGGTGCGTAGTCGCCGCGCAACAGAAGCGGCACAACGCAATCAAGAAACAACATGAGTACCCGCGCCCACGCCACTCTGCCAACCGGGAGCAGTCAGACTCACCAGCGGAAGCCAGGCAGCCTGCTTCTTGCCTACGCCGCCCGCGCTCCGCACTCTGCCACTCCGGCTGCGCGCCGTCAATACCCCCGGACGCTCATCACAATGTGTTCCGCCATCAGGGGTATTGACGGTGCTCACCTACGTGGCTTCAGCTCCGCGTCGGGCGGCTCCGGCGGAAGCAGGCAAAGGGCGCACGCGTGTCGATATCACCAAGATCGACGCCGGGTATCATCGATCAGCAATGGGCATTTCTAATTGTCGCCATGTCCAAATCTAACTGTCATTGACGGGCGACCCGGCTGCTCGCTCCGGCGGCGAGGTCCACTTCCGACAGCGAAACCCAGTGTACGCCCTCCTGAAACATGCCAGCTGCATTCTGCGCAGCCGCCAGCGCCAGGCGGCTCTTGCCGATGCCGCCCGCGCCCATCAGCGTGACCAGACGCGTGTCCACATCATCGAACAGGTCGGCCAGGCGCGCCAATTCCCGTTCGCGGCCGACGAGGGGCGTCAGGGGCGTTGGCAGGTTTGCCGGTGGTAAGTTGAACGTTGCACTTTCGACGAGCAGCCTGGAACCGGACTGGATGGCTGCAAATAGTTCTTGCGTCTTCTCATCCGGCGCGACGCCCAGTTCCTTCTGCAGCGCCTGGCGGCAGCTTCTGTATTGCGCCAGGGCGGCGTCGCGCTGGCCGGTCAACGTCAGGGCGCGCATGAGCTGCCGGTGGGCAAGTT
>JBHHTZ010000870.1:0-1919 GCA_046753605.1 Anaerolineae bacterium | reverse complement strand
AGCTATCACCAAGGTGACTGCCAGGAACTGCTGCTCGCCGTCCTATTCCTCCTTCAACACCTTCAACAGTTCTTGGTGCAGCCGCCCGTTTGTCACCACGATCTTGACGGTCTCGAGGGACCACGGCCCGCCGTCAAAGTCCGTGATGATGCCGCCGGCCTCCGACACCAACAACGCGCCGGCCGCCCAGTCCCACGGAAACAAGTGCTGCTCCCAGTAACCGTCCAGCCGGCCGGCTGCCAGGTAGGCCATGTCCAGCGCGGCCGCGCCGGCACGTCGGATGCCTTGAACGCGCGTGATGAGACGGCTGAAATCCGCGACGTTGTTGTCTCTGCGGGTTGCGCGGTCGTACGGGAAGCCGGTGGCCAGCAACGCATCCTGCAGCCGATCCGTGTCTGACACGTGGATGGGTTCGCCGTTGCGCGTTGCGCCGGCGCCCTTTTCGGCGGCGAACAGTTCGTCCCGCAACGGGTCGTAGACCACGCCGAGGATCGTTTCGCCCCGTTTTTGGATGGCCACAGACACAGCGAAGATGGGGAAGCCGTGGGCATAGTTCACCGTCCCGTCCAGCGGATCAACGACCCACAGGTAGTCTGACGTTTGCTGAACACCGTGGCCCTCTTCGGACAGGATGGCGTGGTCCGGGTAGCGCTCTCGAATGGCGCTGACCAACAACTGCTCGGCGGCCCGGTCTATCTCGGTGACAAGATCGATCTCGGACGACTTGCGGTCTATCTCGTGAGCCTGCTCGTAGCCTTCACGGATGAGCTGGCCGGCTGGGCGCACGATGTCTGTTACAAATTCCAGCATGAAAACCTCCTCGCTGATGTGGGAGAAGTCTACAGCAAGGTGCGTGGAGTTGCAACTACAGAGACCGGGCTTTGGATGGCCTGTGTGGTTCTTAACCTGTGTACAGCCTAGTTCGTCAGGTGCGCCGGCGGTACCTGACGATCGTGGCAACCAGGACCAGAACAATCGCAGCGAAGATCCAGTAGTTCACCAGCGATCTCCGGCTGCCCGCCTCCTCGACGGGTGTAGGCGTCGCTAACGCTTCAACGACTGCGGAGGTTGTGGTCGATTCTGGTCTCATCTCCAGGGCGGGGGTGGAGGTGGCCGGCGCCACAGCGGTCGGCGTGGCGGCACAGAGAGCGTCGAAGGAGGTGGCCGGCGGCTTTTCCCCGCCGCTGGGATCGCCCACTCCCCACGCCCAGCCATCGACGCTGCCATTCGCAACGTCCCAATCGCCTGCGCCAGTGCTGGAATATTGCCACTCCCCCTCGATCAGATGCCAGTATTGCCAGTACGTGCACGTGGCTCCCTGGCACTGGCACAAGCAGTTCTCGTCCGGGTAGTTGCAGCCCTCCCCGCCCAGAGCACAGATCATGGCGCCCAGGCCGCTGCTGGAATCCTGGCTGATGGAGACGCCGGCCCGGCGCAACAGGTCCAGGCCGGAAATGGAAGGCTCGTCGAATGTGACGCAGGTGGAGAAGAGCGTACCGTCGCTATGCTGGATGACCAGGCCGGCCCGGTTCACGCTCCCCTGGCCGCTTATGGGTGGCGAGATGAACAGGCCGGCTGCCAGGCAAACGAGGATGACCAGAAACCTCAGCCGTGGGCACTGACCTTTTCCTGACGCCCGATGAATGATGGATTTCGAGAAAATAATCGGGGTATCGCTGGCTTGCCTGGGGCTGAACCCCCAGGCTGATTCAACCAAGCTCTGCAGGCTGATTCCAGCCCCGCAGGGGCTTCGTTGGGTTAGCGCGGGGCCTTCAGCCCCGCGCGGGCCTGGCAAGTTTTGCGTGGCCGGCGGGCAATTCATGATACTGTTAGCTTATTGATGTTCAGCGACCGCGCGGCGATGAAGTGATACTGTTGGCCATTCTATGTAAAGTTGAACAAGTCGCGCCCGATGGCTG
>JBHHTZ010000869.1:0-1920 GCA_046753605.1 Anaerolineae bacterium | reverse complement strand
CGGATGCGGCGGATGATGGGGTGGTAGGTCTGCTCCATGTAGTCGGCGGAGACGCCAGGCTCGCCGGCCTCCTCCCGTTGGCGCATCTCGGTGAGGTCCTGGCCGGCGGAGAAGCCCCGGCCGGCGCCGATGATAACCACCGTGCGCACGGTCGCGTCGCCCTCGGCCTGCTTCAGGACGTCATTTAGCTCTCCCAGAATCGCTGCTGTCAGGGCGTTTAGCTTGTCAGGTCGGTTCAGGGTAATCAGCGCCACGCCGTCAAGCACCTGGTAAATCACCTGCCCGCCATTTCCACTCCGCTGGTATCCGGTCATGTCGAATCCTCTCGCAACATCGTCTATTGGGCCAATTCTACGCGACATTTCCACCCGCGAACTGAACAACCCATAGTCTAGGAATCATCATCGAAAAGTCAAGGCGCGCGCGCGTTTTGAAACAACGTGAGCGTATCAAGCTGGGGGCACACAGGTAGGCGAGTTGCTACTCAGGCCGGCCTGAGTAGTAACCAGCGTCAAGGACTTCAACTGGCCAAGGCTCGTATGCACGCCTTGGTGGTGCTCAGTATTCTGGTTCTAGCGCTGCTGGGCCGGATGCCGGAGAGTCAGGCCGGCTGGATCACCTGCCCCCCCCAGGTGGTGATGCTGGCTGCCGAAGGCCGGCGCCGGATGGGGAGGCCGGCCAACGGCAGATGCCGGCTGATCCACTGGCAGCATCTGGCCCATACCTGGCACATACCACTGGTGCGCAGCCTGCTGCTGTAGGGGTTGTGGCGGCTGAGTGGGGGAACAGGACCCGCTTGGGTGAGGCTGATGCCGTGGGTTGTGTGGAGGTGGCTCAGAATCTTGTCCCCAACTCATGACGGTCGCAGAAGAGCGTTGACAAGCCGGTCTCGGTCGTGATATAATGAATGCACGCAATTCACCGCCGGCAAGGATGCAGTGACGGAGCCATCATCACCAGTCCGTTACAAGAATACTGCTTACAGCCATGCCAGAACCTGCCGATCGAGCCAAGATTCTAATTGTCGATGATGAACCGGCCATCCGAAGCGGTCTGTCGACCGTGTTGGGCGCGGCCGGCTACTCGGTTGAGGCTGTCGAGAGTGCGGAATCGGCGCTAGCATACCTGGAGACGCACCCCGTCGATCTCGGTCTGCTGGATATTCGAATGGGGGGGATGAGCGGTGTCGAGTTGATGCAGGAGATCAAAGCACGTTGGCCTCACATTTCGGTAATCCTGCTGACCGGGTATGGTGGCCTTGATTCGGCAATCGCTGCTGTTCGTGCCGGCGCCGATGACTACCTGTTGAAACCCAGTGGCGCTGAGATCATCAAGGAGAGTGTGGCAACGGCTCTGAATCAGCGTGCACGGCAACGGCGACGGGATAAATTGCTGGACCAGCTCCGAGAGAGCTTGAACCACCTCGATCAGGGGCTTAGCCCGCCCCCCATCGCTCCAGCGTCGGTCTTGCGTGTGGCTGATCTGACTGTTGATCCGCTGCGCCACGAGGCCGAGCGCGGGGGAGAGCCACTGAACCTCACCCCGACAGAGTTTACGCTATTGGCCTATCTAATGCGCAACGCAGATCGAGCGATCGGTCATCAGGAACTGGTCCGCGAGGTGCAGGGATACGACACTGAGGTGTGGGAAGCACGCGAGCTAATCAAGTATCACATTCACACCCTGAGGCAAAAGGTGGAGCCCGATCCGGCTGGCCCTCAATACATTGTGACTGTACGGGGGATCGGATACAAGCTTGCAGCACCAGAGGAGTAACGTACCCGGCGCAACTGGAGGAGAGCATGGTAGAAGAGACAGGCGAAGAGCAGGAGGAACAGGCAGCCGGCGCGGCGGCCGAGCCCGGGTCACCGGAGCACGAGGCCCAGGAAAGCGCGGCCGAGAAGTTCGTCGAGCGATTGT
>JBHHTZ010000868.1:0-1926 GCA_046753605.1 Anaerolineae bacterium | reverse complement strand
GACCGGTGAGCGGAAAGGTTTTGCCAACCTGCGCGCGCTGGTCGCTTACCTGGAGAGCATCACGGGGGCGCGCCTGCTTCCACCCGCGCAGCAGCCCGAGAAGGACCCGGAAAGAGAATGAAACGATGGGGGGATCGAACCGAAGAAAGCGTTGTCTATCTTGATAGCTGGCCTGGCTGGCAGGCTGGCCCTTGCCGCGTGCGGCGCATTGCAATCCGGCGCGGCGGACCGGGGTGACGCGTCGATGCAGTTACGTGGTGCGGCGCATCCCCTCAAGAGGGCCGCTGCGTGGCAGACCGACGGCGAACCCGGCGGCGTGGCCGTGGGGCCGGGCGGCGAAGTCTACGTCAACATCAACCAGGACCATCGCATCGTCAAGTACCAGTGAACAGCCCGGTGAGGGGGTAGGGCGCGGTCCCCTGGGCCCCATTTCGGCGTGTCTCCCCTCGCCACCGGCGTTTTCCAGGGGAAGGCCAATAACGGCAAGACAGTCGTCCGGTCGCAAACTCCCACTCTCCGAGAACGTTTGCGCAACGCCCGAGTGTCAAACTGCCCCCGGATCAAGGGGGCAGCTTGCTTTCTGGGACCGTGGCAAACGGGCAATCAGCTCGTGCTGCCCGTTGCATCAGGACGACGCTGGCGGCGCGCGCTGTCCGGCCGCGCTCCCGCAGGTCACGGGTAAGCGAACGGCAGCGGCGCTGGCGCGCGCCGGTCAGGTCATGGCTGTAATTCGATAGTGAGTTCCAGTTCGGCAGGCGTATCCGGCGTCACCTCGAGATGGTCGCGCGTAAACGGCTGATAGCCGTCGGCGGCGACGATCAACGAATATGTGTCGCCGTAGTTCAGCAAAAAGTTCATCACGAACTGACCGCGGGCGTCCGTCTGCGCCGAATCCCACACCTGATCGGCGGCGCCGGTCCAATCGGCCACAGCCACGCCGGGGTTGAGCCAGACCACGCCTGCGCCGGGAATTGGCCGCCCGGTGGTGGCGTCCACCACGGTACCGAAAACGGCCACCCCATTGGCGGGCTGCTGCGGCGATTGCGCAACGCCGCCGCCGATGGTGGTCACGCCGGAAGTTCCCAGTTCTTCGCCGATGTAGATCTCGACGCGGTACTCACCGTCCGGCAGGCTGCCCTCGTCAGAGTAGATCGACACGTTGAAGATACCGTCCGAACCCGCATCCCACGGGTCGGTGGCCTGCAGCGCCAGCTGCCCATCCAGATACCAGACGCGGGTCACCGGCAGGCCGTCCTGCATACCCTCGTAACCGAAGAAGGCATATATTTCACTCATGCCCGCTGGGAACCCGTTCTCCACGTTGTCCACCGGCTCGCCATTGGCGTCCACGCCGCTGGACCAGAGAATGTCCGTCAACTTGACGCCAGCCGGCGCCGGGCTGGTTTCGGCGAACGGGCTGCCATAGATCGGCTCGTACGCTACGCCGGCGATGGCGGCCTGTACCAGCGGCCGCGCCAGGTTGATCGGCCGTACGGCGTTGATGAAACCGCCGGTGGGGATGCACGTGTCGTTCTCGTCGACGACGCCGTCGAAATTCGTATCCTGCACGACGCGGCAGTCGGTGAAGCTGATGTCATCCTGCCCCGAGCCGAGGCGCGTTGGCACGCCCACGATCTGACCGATACTGTCGGCCGCCAGCCCGCCCGAGTTGCCGCCCGCGATGGTCGCGTCGGACTTAATCCACGCGCGGTCGCCCACACCCTCCTCTTCGGTAAACCCGCTCACATTCCCTGTTGTAAACGTTATCGTTTCCCCGCCGATGCCGGGGAAGCCGAAGATTTCAAGCGTGTCGCCTACATGGAGTTGGTCCGAGTCCGCCGTCGGCACGACCGGCAGGCAGATTGCGCCGTTCACCGGCGACCCGTCGAGCGTGCTCACAATGCGTATGGCCGCCAGGTCGAGCTT
>JBHHTZ010000867.1:0-1929 GCA_046753605.1 Anaerolineae bacterium | reverse complement strand
TCAACACCAAACACGACCAAAGATTCGGTACGGAAAAACCTGTTAGGCGTAAAATCTCTACTCCATCCGCCAGAAACGGTTTGGTGAAACTTTGCCTCGATGGATGGGGTGGTGGCCTGTGCATCCTTCGTCCCGTCATATATGGACTCCCCCCGGTTTGCAAGCGGGATTTCCAGTTGATGAAAGAGCGGGTCTGCTGTCATATATCCGGCTTCGTGGTGGAACAGTTGTCGTTCCGAGCCTTGATGGTTTTCGCGCGACAGCTCCTGAGCATTCCCACGGCTTGACGAAGTCAGCCCATGACGGCTATCAGGGTTGGCTCTCGCGGGGATGACCGCTTACGCCCATCAATTGGTTGGTCCTGCTACGCAATCCTTGGCAAGGTCGTTCTCCCTGGTCCGGTTAGGCCGCGTGGCAGACTTTCGTCACCTCATACGGCTGCTCTCCATGCATGATGACGAAGGCGACGCGTGCATTCTTGTTGGCCAACGCGACCACCGCTTTATTCATGCCACGCCGGGCGACTAGCTCCCGCAGCCAACAACTGAGTCGATCCGGCTTGTCGCCCACGTGGGTGATCACGGAGCGAGCACCATGAATCAGCAAACGCCGGAGATACCGATCCCCCCGTTTACTGATCCCCCCTAATCGAATCTTCCCGCCCGTGCCGGTGTGCTTAGGCACCAAGCCCAGGGCGGCGGCCAAGTGCCGCCCATTCTGATACGGTTGGCGGCTGGCTTTCAGCCAGAGGGCCGAGGCCGACAGCGGGCCAATCCCCCGCACCTGTTCCAGGCGCTGACACACGGGCTGGGTCGCACTCTCTCGCATGATGTGAGCCGTCACTTCTTGTATGCGCTCATCCCAGGTCCGCAATTCCGCCTGTTGCTCCAGCAAGAACTGCCGGATCAAGGGAGCCCAGCGCTCCTCCGCTAAAAGTAGGGGGAGCATTTTGCGGACTGAGGCCACGCCCTTCGGGATGGCGACCCCGTATTCCAACAAGATCCCTCGGATCTGATTCACCAGCGCCGTCCGATTGTCCATCAAGCGACTGCGTACCCGGTGGAAGGCTTGGACGGCCTGCTGCGCTTCACTGGCAATCCCGACAAACCGCATCCCGGGTTCGCGCACGGCCCGACAGATGGCCCGCGCATCCATCGCATCACTCTTGTTGGTCTGCACCCACGGCTTCACATACTGCGGCGCAATCAGCCGCACCTCATGCCCGAGTTTTTCTAATTCGCGGGCCCAGTAATGGGCGCCCCCACAAGCTTCCATGCCCACCACCGCCCGCGGGTGATTGGCAAACCAGGGCAACATCTTCTTGCGAGATAGTCGGCGGCGTGTGGCCACCTGCCCCGTTTCATCTTCCACGTAGATCTCAAAGACATTCTTCGCAATGTCAACGCCAATCGTGGTACCGTTCATGCTGACTCCTCCTTTGTGTTGAATGCTGGTTGATAGTGCTTCCAGCTTGGCACATTTGATGCCGTCCACAAAGGGGGAGTCCATACCATTATTCCCGACATTGGTTATCGGGAATCCATACGATTTTTCTTCATCTGCTTTGGCAACATTGGAAATTGGCAAAGATGGATCCCCGATAACAGAGGTCGGGGATGACATGATAAGGCTTCAAATGTCATGGCCACTGAACCGACATTTCATCAGACGGTATCTGACAGATGAGCCTATGTTCGAGAGACCATGTCGAGGCTTCCGCGCAGGACAACGTCTTTATGCCGCACACCCTTGAACCGAATCACCGATCATCCAATGCGCCTGATTCATGTGCCCAATCAATTGAGTCCCCGCCGCCAGCCCGAGCCGTTTGACGAGATTCCCGGTGGCCCCGGAAAGCGTGGGAAGAGCCCCACCGACGGACGGCGCACTCATGTGCAGCGGACTCGACATGAAGCCGCCGGGGGAAGG
>JBHHTZ010000866.1:0-1937 GCA_046753605.1 Anaerolineae bacterium | reverse complement strand
GATTCCTCACTCCGCTGGCGCTCCGTTCGGAATGACATGGGCGCGGCGGCGGCCCCATGAATGCGTGAAGCTGCTTCATGGCGGACCGACCCGCCGGTAAGCAAGACAGCCATCAGGCACACTCTGCTCAGCTCGACATCGGATGGCCAACAGCATCTTTCACTGCTCCAAGCGGTTGTCAGACAAGCGCTTATGGTCTCGCCGGCCATTTATTGACCACCAGCACACTGTTCAGACTGCCAGAGCCGTCCGGAGCCTTGTGCGGATTGGACGGGTCGTCGAACCAGCGTGCCCCATCCAGCAGGAACTTGTAGACGTAGCGGCCGGGCGGTAACGGCAGCCGCGTGGCCTGCCAGACACCCGGCTCGATCCGTTCAGCCATCAGGCCCGGCGTGTGCCAACCATCCCAACTGCCAACCACTTCGACCTGCCGGATGTTGTGATCATGCAGCAGAAAGGTGATGCCGGCCGGCGTCACCTGCGGCGACAGGGGTCGCCCCATCAGCGGGCCGTGCTGTTCACGCAAGGCCAGCGCGACCGACTGGCCGGCATCCAGAGTGCCGGCCCCCTGGCGCTCAACCGGCGCGCCCGGTATGGGCTGGGCAGTCGCTATCAGCACGTCGCGTATCAGACGGGGCGTCAGTCTGGGGTTGGCCTGAAGCATGCAGGCAACCACGCTGGCGACCAGCGGCGAGGCGAAGCTGGTGCCGTCCACGTGCTGGTAGTGCGGCGTCACCAGCTTCAGTTCAGAGATTCGCTGTTCAACGCTGGTGTCACCTTCGGCGCGGCGGGCAAAAAGCTCGGCAGCCTCCTGGGCCACGGAGCTACCGGGAAGCACGGGGGCCGCCACCCAGATGCTGGGAGCCACCAGTTCCGGCTTGGGGGCGCCGCCGGCGGTTTCGCCGTAGTTGCTGTGCCACAGCTCCACCTCGGCGTGGTCGAAGGTGTTCTTGTCGTCCAGTCCGCCGATGGTAAGCACCGCCGGCGCAGTGGCCGGCGGGATGAGCCGGCGTTCCCCGTCGTTGCCGGCTGCTGCCACCACCGTAATGTTCTTGTCGACCAACTCCGCCACGGCTTTGTCCACGGGATTGCCGGCCAGCGGCGAGACTGGGTCGCCGCCCACCGACAGGTTCACCACGCCCACCCCCAAATCCGGCCCATGCCCGCACAGCCAGCGCAGGGCACGGGCAATGCTGGCGTTGCTGATGTGGCCGACGTTTCTGGCCAATTGCACGAGCACCAGGTCAGCGTCGCTGGCCATGCCTCGGTAGAGGCCATGGCTCAGCCAGCCGTTGCCGGCTGCCACACCGCTAGTCATCAGACCGTGCCACTGGGCCGGGTGCGCATCGTCCCAGCCAGGCCAGCGGGGCGTCTCGTCGGGATCGAAGATGTGAGCGCGGACGTCCTCGTGGCTGGCGTCTACCCAGGCGCGAATGCGGTTGCGCGGCTGCACCAGGTCGGGGTGCGGATAGAAGGCGCTATCCACCATTGCCAGGGTGACGCCTGCTCCGGTGTAGCGCGGGTCGGCGTGCAGGCGCAACGGCGTGGGCAACACGCCAAACGCAGCGCGGGCGTCCAGCGGCCACGTGGCCTGAATGCCGTCGTGCAAGGCGACCTCGCCCTGGTCGAGCAGTGTTTGCAGCAGCACCTGCTGCACGCAGGCCGGGCAGGCGCCATCTTCCCGCTTCCAGTGGGGATACCGGCTGGTCAGCCGCGCGACGACGTCTGGGGCCAGCCAGCCGGCCTCGGCCAGTTCATCCTTTGTTGTAGTCCTGCCACACAACAGGCAGGTCGTAACTGCCTTATCTGTCATCTTGAAAGACCGTAACTGCCCAGCCCGCGCGGCAAACGGCAGTTGATGAACCTTGAGAAAATAATCCGGGTAACCGTTCAGGGACATCAAGATTAGCATCCCGAGTAGCGCGAAACAGCGTTGA
>JBHHTZ010000865.1:0-1938 GCA_046753605.1 Anaerolineae bacterium | reverse complement strand
CAGGACGGGGCTTCGTCAAGCTCAGGAGGGGCCTCAGGACGCCGCTTCGGCGACTAAAACTCAACCCGCGAAGGTGGGTTTCGCAGTCGTTGCCGCGAATTCATTCGCCAGGCGCGCGCAGTGGTCGAGTAGTAACGCTGCAACAAGAAACGCTTGTGATACAGTATGTCATAGAAACGCACGTCTGTCAATAGGCTTTCAGCTTGCGGTCGAATCTCACGCCGGTGCTTGACCGCGCCGGCGCCACACGTGGATGGAGTGCTCAACTGACGCAAGTTTGCCACACAAGGGCAAGTAGCAGTACAATGGAAAGCACGAGGGAGCTATGACGATCACTTTCTTGAACCCCAGGAGCGACTCATGGCCCGCCGGCGTTCGGCGTCTTCGGACCCTGCTGGGCGCTCCAGACAATCCTCAACTTTTTCCACACCACTTTCTGGCGGCCACTTTCCCGAGGATCGGCGGGCAGATCGCCGTGGTCAAAGACGGCCGGCGAATCGTCGGCGCCGGCTTCCTGTTCCCGCGAGGCTTGCGGGCCGGCGTTCGGGAGTTCACGCTGCGGTTCCACCAGGCAAATCAGTCCTTCCGGATCGATCAGGAACGGTTGACCGCTGAGCTCGAAGCGCGTCTGGGACGCGGCCGGGTGGTATTCCACGACCCACAGACAGAGCACCGATACGACAGGACCACCCAGAAAGTCGGAGAGTTGGATGTCGGGAAGCCCGACGCACAGGAAGCGTTAGCCGCCATAACCCTTCAGCAAAAGATATGGGGCAGTGAGCCGGACGATCTGTATCCGGCCGACATTTATTCGAGTGGCTTTCGGGCCGGCACTGCTCTGGTGGCAAGACTCGGCGGGGAGCTTGTGGGGTTGCTCATCGGTTTCTACAAGTTTGGTGGTTCAGCACTGCCGGCAACCTGGAGTCAGAGGTACCGAGACGATTTTCGATTGGAGTCCCAGGTGCTGGGGGTGCTGCGGAAACACCGGGGGCACGGCATCGGGTCTGCTCTGAAGCAGATGCAGGCGAAAAAAGCCCGGCGGGAAGGCATCGACATAGTCAACTGGACGGTTGATCCTCTGCAATACGGAAACGCGATACTCAACTTCGGTCGCTTGAAGGCCGTGGCCTTTGATTTCTACCCGGACTA
Organism: Anaerolineae bacterium; assembly: GCA_046753605.1. Classification (GTDB taxonomy): domain Bacteria; phylum Chloroflexota; class Anaerolineae; order Epilineales; family JAANWY01; genus JBHHTZ01. The sequence goes on along the minus strand of JBHHTZ010000865.1, from coordinate 789 downwards.
CTACGCTTTCAGGAACTTGCTGAATCAGGCGCCGGCATCTCGGTTTGGCATTACCTGGCTCGTACGTTCCGAGCGCGTGAACCGTGCGATCTCGGGCGCGTCACCAGCAACTATCGTGGATTTGCGCGAGAACCGCGCCATCCGCAGAATCAACAACGGCTGGGCTGAGCCGCATTTCGAGGAAGATTCGCAATCCATTGCCATTGAGATACCCGCAAACTGGACCGGTTTGCAGAAGGATCGCCTGGAGGAGGCGCTGCGGTGGAGGGAAGTGACGGACAGGCTCTTGCAGCACTACGTTGGCTGCGAAGAAGGCAAGTACGTGGTCACGGGCGCCGGCAGCGACGGCAACCGGAAATACTTGATTGCAGAACGGGTGGATTCGGCGCTGCTCGAGCGCCTGGCCAGGTAGTGCCGAATCCAGGCCGTCAGCGGCCGCTCCACCGCAGGTTTCAGAGTCGATCCGCTGGATTTGGCAACCCAGCGGGAGCAAGGGAAAATGGAACTAGCCGGATTCATCCGGCGCTGCTTTGTAGGTCGGACACATCATGATACTGTTGCTCATTCTATGTCAAGCTCGACATCACCCCCCGCCCCTCACGCTCAAATGTCATTCCGAACGGAGCGCCAGCGGAGTGAGGAATCCCTGGAACCGTGCAAGAAAAGGCGCAGCCCGTTGGCATAAGCGTCAACAACCGTGCGGAAGAAAACTGGCTGTTTCCCCGGCGAAGTCACTTATCCGAGTACGGTCTCAGGGATTCCTCACTCCGCTGGCGCTCCGTTCGGAAT
>JBHHTZ010000864.1:0-1945 GCA_046753605.1 Anaerolineae bacterium | reverse complement strand
GAACACGCCGACGGAGACACCGACGAGCACTCCGACGGAGACACCGACGAGCACTCCGACGGCTACCGAAACGCCGCAGGAGTCGACGGCAACGCCGACCAACACTCCGTTCTCGGAGGTCTCGCCGACGGCCGTTGGGCCATCGCCGACGCCGACGCGCACGTCGCAGGTGCTCGGGCCGGACACGGGCGCCGGTGGGCCGATGGGCGGCGGTCTCTGGAACACGGCCGTGGTGGTCGTCCAGCTCGCGGCGCTGGCCGGGGTCGGGGCCCTGCTGGTGGGCCTCGGACTGAGGCAGTCCAGGCAACGGTCCTAACCTGACTGGCTGAAGCAATGAAACGGCGCCCCGCCCTCGGTAGGCGGGGCGCCTGCATTCTGGGGAAGCTCCTAGCAGCCTGTCTATTTAATGTAAGGCTTGTTCGGGTTATCCTTTGGGCATGATGAGAACATACCATGCCTACACGCCCGACCAAGCCTTCCTTCTGCCACCAGCGCTGACCGACCTGATCGCCCCAGATGACCCGGTGCACGTTGTCCGCCAGGTGGTGCGGCAGTTGAACCTGCGCGCCATCCATCAGTCCTACCGCTGCGAGCGGGGCCGGCCGCCCTTCCACCCAGAGGCGATGGTGGGACTCCTCCTCTACGGGGCCTGTCGGGGCATCTACTCCTCTCGCAAGCTGGCTCAAGCCTGCCGCGACAACGTGACCTTCATGTACCTCACGGGCCGGCTGGAGCCGGACTTCCACACCATCGCCCAGTTCCGCCAGCGCTTCAGGAAGGAGCTCCAGGAGATCTTCCGCCAGGTGCTCCAGCTCTGTCGTCGGGCGGGGCTGGTGCGGCTGGGCCACGTCAGTCTGGACGGGACGAAGGTGCGGGCGAACGCCTCCAAGCACAAGGCGATGAGCTATGGGCGGATGCTGAGCAAGGAACGGGAGCTGGAGGAGGAGATCGAGCGCTGGCTGGAGGAGGGAGAGCGACAGGACGCGGAGGAGGATGAGGCGCACGGCCCGGACGATGACGGCTACAGTCTGCCTAAGGAACTCCGGGAATCCCAGAAACGGCTGGAGACGATTCGCGCAGCAAAGAAGCGGTTGGAACGGGAGGCGCGGCGGAAGGCGGAGCGGGAAGGTCGGGAGCCGAAAGAGGCGGCGGTCTCCGAGCGGGCTCAGAGCAACTTCACCGACCCCGATTCCCGCATCATGCAGACACAGGATGGCTTCCAGCAGTGCTACAACGCCCAGGTCGCGGTCGACGCCGAAAGCCAGGTGGTGGTCGCCTGCGAGGTCTCACGGGCGCCGCCCGACGTGGAGCGGCTGCGCCCCATGCTGGACCAGATCGTCGCCCTCAACGGCAAGCCGCCCAAGGAACTCACCGCCGACGCCGGCTACGCTTCGGAAGCCAACTTCGCCGCCCTGGAAGAAGCGAACGTCCACGCCCTCATCGCCCTGCGCCGCTACCATCACGACGAACCGCCCGACGCCGACCCGGCCCCAGCCCGCTCCACGAACGACTGGCCCCACCGGAATGAGATGCGCCGCAGGCTGTCCAGCCCGGCGGGCAAGGCGCTGTACAAGCTGAGAAAACAGACGGTAGAGCCGGTGATCGGTCAGATCAAGGGGGCGCGCGGCTTCCGCCAGTTCCTCTGCCGGAGCCTAACGGCGGTGCAGGCGGAATGGTCCCTGGTCTGCACCGCCCACAACCTGCTCAAGCTGCACAAGGCGCTGGCGACCGCCTAACCTGCGCCCAAGAACGTCCTCGCCTGCCCATCTCACCCAAACCATCCTCCACCCGCGTGAGACAGTCGCAACCGAGCGTACCTGTACCCTTCAGCCACCACTAAATAGACAGGCTGCTAGGAGCGCGACGGCGCGCGCCAGCGCCATGAGCAGGCCTGCGATGAAGACGAGGGGGCCGAGCGGTAACCGGGGCAACGCCTCAAACGAGA
>JBHHTZ010000863.1:0-1945 GCA_046753605.1 Anaerolineae bacterium | reverse complement strand
GAAGGTGGGTGCCTGTACACCGACATAGCGCTTGAAGGAATGCATGTGGAAGCAGCAGGGAAGGAATAACGTATTGCGTATTGCGTATTGCGTGATCTGAGCAATGCAGGCCATACGCAATACGCAGTACGCAATACGCAGTGAAAATGCCAGCAATCGAAACCGCCAACCTGACCAAGCAATTCAATGGCCTGACCGCCGTTGACAACCTTAGCCTGCGCATCGAGCCGGGGACGCTGTACGGGTTCATCGGGCCGAACGGCGCCGGCAAGACCACGACACTGCGGCTCCTGGCCGGCCTGCTGGAGCCTACGGCCGGCGACATCCGGCTGGCCGGCGAGGACATCCGGCGCAACCCCGAGGTGGCTAGATGGCTGGTTGGCTACATGCCAGACTTTTTCGGCGTGTACGACGACATGACGGTCTGGGAGTACCTGGACTTCTTTGGCCGCTGCTACAACCTGCCGGCGGACCGCCGGGCACGCCTGGTGGACGAACTGCTGGCGCTGGTCGATCTGGACGGCAAGCGCGACGACTACGTGGAAACCCTATCGCGTGGCATGCGGCAGCGCCTGTGCCTGGCCCACACCCTGGTTCACGACCCCGAAATCCTGCTGCTGGACGAGCCGGCCTCGGGCCTGGACCCGCGAGCGCGGGTGGAGATCCGCGAGTTGCTGCGCGAGCTGCAGCGCATGGGCAAGACCATCATCGTCAGCTCCCACATCCTGAGCGAACTGGCGGAGATGTGCGATCAGGTGGGCATCATCGAGCGGGGCCGGCTGCTCTTTAACGGCTCGATGGAGGAGATCCGGCACCACCTGCGGGGCGAAAAGATCATCCGCCTGACCACCCTCTCCAGTCTGCAGCAGGCGCAGCAGGTTCTGGCCGGGTATCCAGGTGTCGGCAAGGCGTTCGAGGTGAACGGCGGTCTGGAGGCAACCTTCATCGGCGACGAAGAAGCCACCGCCGACCTGTTGTCCCACCTGGTCAGTTGTGGCATCCGAGTGACCAGCTTCACGGAAGAAGTGACGGATCTGGAGGGCGTGTTCCTTCAAATCACGAAAGGGGGAGTGCAGTGAGGAGATCAAAGCCCACCGAATCATGAACCTTGAGAGAATACTCCGGTGATAGCGCGTTGCTTCTCAGCCGGCGCCCGCGCGGGCATGAAGTGATACTGTTGGCCATTCTATGTTAAGTTGAGAAAGTCACACCCGATGGCTGTCTGGCTCGCCGGCGGACCGGTTGAACAGGCTGAAGGCTCAAGATTACTGGCGCACCACCCCGCCATGTCATTCCTCACTCCGCTGACACTCCGTTCGGAATGACATCAGAGCGCGACTGCCGGGAGACGATGACGAACTTGACATAGAATGACCAACAGTGTCATGAAGTGCCCGTGCTACGAATACGAAGCCCGATGAATCGGGCTGGGGCACTGTCCCAGGCATGAAAAGCCCCATTCATGGGGCTATGAGCTTTGAGAAAACGAACCGGTGACGGCCCGCCAGCCGGACAGAACGAAGCTCCAGCCAAACATCGGGCAACCGCCGCGCATAATGTCATTCCGAGATGTACCGGATGAATTCATCAGCCATGAACCAAGAATCGTTGAAGAAAGTCCAGCTTCCCACCAACCCAGTCATTGTAAAAGAACTCCGCTCAAGGATGCGCGGCGGCAGAGCATTCGCGGTTTTGACGGCGTTCCTGCTGATTCTGAGCCTGGTCAGCTACGCACTGTACCGGATCGTGGGGACGGCGATGCAGTTTAACGCCAGTGGGCTGATGAGCGCGGTGATTGGTCAGACGCTCTTTGCCGGCCTGGCCCTGTTCGAGCTGTTCCTGGTACTGTTCATCACGCCGGCCCTGACCGCCGGCGCCATCAGCGGCGAACGCGAGAACCTGACCTACGAGATGCTGGTCGCCACGCCGCTGAAGCCGCGCACGA
>JBHHTZ010000862.1:0-1961 GCA_046753605.1 Anaerolineae bacterium | reverse complement strand
GGTAGAATTCTGCTGACAGACAGTCCGCCGGTGGTTTATGAACCTTGAGAAAATATTTTCTCAAAGTTCATCAATGCTCCACGCCGGCGTGCGGCCGAGCAGTTAAGAAAAGGAACCCCACCTGATGGCGCTGGAACTTACGCTACGCACCGATTCCGCGAACCGATTGACAGTCTCCTTGGCCGGCGAACCCCTGGCCGGCCCCACCCCCCTGGCGGACCTGCCGGCCCTGCCCGCCCTGCAGGCTGCCCCCTACGACGAGGGCCGCGCCCTCACCCGCGCCCTGGGCGGCGACGCGCTGCTGGCCCGCCTGCGAGCCGACCCGGAGCGCCTCCTGCTGCTGGAGACCGACGAGGCCGCCGCAGCCGTGCCCTGGGAGTACGCCGCCCTGGATGGCCGGCAATTCCTGGCCTGCCAGTACGCCATGCTGCGCCTGGTGGACCGGCCCGCCGGCCCCGCCCCACAGCCCGATACCCTCCAGTTCGTCGCGCTGGGCGCCGACCCGCTGGTGGACAAGCACGGCCAGCCCCGCACCGGCTACCGCCTGCGGCTGGACGACGAGCTGCGCGCCGTGCGCCGCACCCTGCGCGCCAGCGGGGTGGACCTGCTGGCGCAGCGCGTGCCCCCCACCCGCGACGCACTGCGCCGCGCCCTGCGCCGTGGCCCGGCGATCCTGCACCTGAGCTGTCACGGCGACATCGTGGAAACCAACGCCGGCCCCATGGCGGTGCTGCTGCTGGAAGACCAGGACGGGCGCGAGGCGCGCCTGCCGGGTCCCGACCTGGTGGCTCTGCCGCCGGCCGGCGTGCTGCGCCTGGTGCTGCTCAGCGCCTGCCGCACCGCCGAAGCCGGCCGGGAGACGCAGGGCGAGCCCCAGGCCACCCTGGCCCGCGCGTTGGTGCTGAACGGGGTGCCGGCAGCCATCGGCATGCAGGGGCCGTTTCCCGACCCGCTCAGCGACGACCTGGCGGTGGCCCTCTACGAGTTCCTCTTGGCCGGCCACTCCCTGGCCGAGGCCCTGCGCCAGGCGCGGCTGGCCCTGTCCGCCCAGCCCCAGGCCGCCGGCCTGCCCGTGGGCTACGTGGCCCGCGACAGTTGGGGCGCGCTGCCCCTGCGCTCCGGTGCGCCCACGTTGTACAGCCTGCGCCTGCCCGGCCAGGTGCACCTGCCCCTGGAGGTCCAGCCGCCGCGCCCGCTGCGGGGCCGCAACGCCGAGCTGCACGCCCTGGCGGCGCTGTACAGCCAGGGGACGCGCGTGGTGACCGTGGTGGGCACGGGGGGCGTGGGCAAGACCGCTCTGGCCGGCGCCTTCGCCGAGCGCTTCGGCTGGCGCTGGCCGGACGGCGTGCTGGGCCTCTCCTTCGCCGTTGGCGAGCCCGACGCCGGCCGCCTGCGCGGCGACCTGCTGCGCGGGCTGCTGGGCGAGGCCGCCGCCGAGCAACTGGCCGACGCGCCGGCAGCGGAGCAGGAGCGCCTGATCCTGGAGGCGCTGCGCGACTGGGACGGCCTGCTGCTGCTGGACAACTACGAGAGCGTGCTCCAGGAACTGGAAGAAGAAGCGCCCGAGGCCCAGGCCGCGCACCGGCTGGTGGCGCGAGCGGCCGAGGGTGGCGCCCACCTGCTGCTCACCAGCCGGCAACAGCCGGCCGGCCTGGCCGGCGAGCGCGTCTTCCCCGCCCGCCGGCGCCCGCTGCCCGGCCTGGCCACCACCCCCGGCGCGGAGCTGTTCCTGCACCACAGCACCCGTGCCCCGGAGGAAGGGGCGGCCGGCCGCCGCCTGGCCCGCGAAGTGGCCCGCGTTACCGGGGGCCACCCGCTGGCCATCGCCCTGCTGGCCGGCGAGTACGACGTGAGCGACGACGTGGGACCGGACGACTTCCTGGCCCACTGGGCCGACGAGCTGGCGGCAGCGGAGCGACAGGGGCTGGCCGGCCATCACCGCACCTTCGCTGCCGCCTTTA
>JBHHTZ010000861.1:0-1961 GCA_046753605.1 Anaerolineae bacterium | reverse complement strand
CTTGCCTTCACCTCGCAAGACCCTGTCGCGAGGCCCACCTGACTTTCACCACAGGTAGCGTAAGCAGGACGGGGCATCCTCCCCAGGTAGTGTACGGGACTCGCAAAAAGCCCGAACGACCGGAGGGATGCCCCGATGAGAGGATGTTACCTGGGGATGGATGCGCACTCCACAACCGGCTTGGAGCTGGTGGCGCTGAGCGCGAGAGGCGGAGAGTTGCTGTGGCGGGATCGTTGTCCATTGAAGCCGGAGCCCCTGTTGGCCGCGGTGGGGCGAGCCCCACGACCGTGCGTGATCGTGTTCGAGCAGGGAGAGCTGGCGACGTGGCTGCACCAGACACTGGAAGGGAGCGCGGAGCGCTTGCTGGTGGCGAACCCGACGCACAACCGAGCGATCGCGAACTCGCCGCACAAGGGCGATACATTCGACGCGACCACGCTGGCGAGGTTGGCGCAGGGCGGCTACATCCAGGAGGTGTACCAGCCACCAGCGGTGTTCTGTCAGCTGCGTCTTCTGGTGCGGCACCAACGGCGGCTGGGCGTGCACATGGTGCGGCTCAAGAACCAGATCAAATCTCTGTATCGGCAGCATGGCCTGGTGCCCCGGGGTGCCGAGATCTACGTATCAGGGCGCGAGCAATGGCTTCAACAGCTACCGGATCTGGCACGCGACTTGGTGGGCGATCATTACTTGCAGCTGGACGCGACGCAGCAGGGACTCAAGAGCACCAAAGAGAGGATCGAAATGGCCGCTCGCAGGTTCGAGCCGATGGTGTGGCTGTGCTCAATCCCGCAGATAGGCCCACAGACCGCCGCCGCCTTCGTGGCCTACGTGGTAACGCCCGAGCGGTTCGGATCGCGCAAGAAGCTCTGGACGTACTGCGGCTTCGGCCTGATGCAACGCAGCTCGGGGGCCTCGTTGGAGCCGAAGCGACTGCGCAAGGATCGCAATGCGCACCTGAAATGCATCCTCAAGATGGCCGTGATCAGGATCTGCAGCAGCCCCAATCATCCACTGTACGAGGCCTATCAAGCCAAGCGTGCCCAAGGCATGGCCGATCACAAGGCCAAGCTGACGATCGGGCGCAGACTGATCAACACCATGGCAGCTGTCTGGAACCACAAACAGGAGTTCGATGCCACGAAAGTAGCCAATGCTTAGTTCACGGTGATACCCGGCCCCCGGCCGTGGTTGCGGGCGACCCACCGGACGCGGTCGGGTCATGGCTGCCGAGAACCTCTGTAGCAGACATAGGCCCTGGAGCCTCTCCACAGGTCAGGTCCGGTGGCCCCGTTGCCCCATGCGCGATCCTAGGCCCTCGAGCCTCTGATAGAAGGATGGGCTCACGCCCCATACACCTGGACCGCCATACCGTTCCCAACCAGTCGCTCGCCCGTACCAAAGTGCCGCGAGGAACGGATGCCACCGCTCAAATGAATCTCCACGCGCTCCGGGGAGGAGTGCATCACTTGACCGGCCTGCTTATAGAAGGCTGCTAGGCGGGCGTCCGCAGGCGGTCCCGTCCGAACGGTAGACCCGCAATTCCCTTGTGCAGCCACGCGACGCTATGAGCGTCGCCGATCTCCGACACCAGCAGGTGCCGCAGCGCCAGCCGCGACTGCACCGACCCGGAGTTCGACGCGACAGCGCCCATGCCGATGAGAAAGACCCTCAGGCTGCACCGCCCTCCCCAGCGCAGGCCTTCCCGGGCTCCCAGTCGCTCGAGGTTTCCGAAGTCGACGTGAGCGGTGAGGTCCCGGTCGCCGGGATGGGCGAGCACATCGTCGAACAGTTGAAACCGCTGCTGCGCGATCAGGGTCCCGCGAGCACGCTCCGGTCCGTAAAGCGCCTCGGTGGAATGGCCGTAGTCGATGGCGAGCAGTCCGCCCGCGGCAAGGTCGCGGGTCGCGGCGCCCAGCCAGCCTTCGGCTTGCAGACAGATCTCGGCCACCTGTCCGTTC
>JBHHTZ010000860.1:0-1962 GCA_046753605.1 Anaerolineae bacterium | reverse complement strand
TAGCTACCGTCGCCAGACGGTGGTTTTTCCAGTAAGCCCACGCTCTGGCGAGCGTAGCTAGTATCCGTCCGGAAATGTGTTTAAGGCTGTAAATTCCGGAAATTTTTGAGAAACTACTCCCCGAAGATTCGAACCGGCTTCGATTCTGACGTAGGAATTCCAGACCACAACGGAATTTCACGCGTTCATCTTCGAGGAGGAGCACGGATGCGAAAAGCGTTTGACAAGCAGCGACAGTTCGGGTGTCAGTCAGTCAGGGACATGCAACTGAATCTCAATTGTCGGGATGAAATCATCCCCATTCTTGCCGCACTGCAGCACATCTATTTGCAGCCTCAACTGAGAGACAGCATCCTCGCGCTGGTCGCCGCCGATGTCAATCGTGAATCGCGAAATGACTGTGGTCGGGAGGGGCTCACGTACTGGCAGGTTCTCGTGCTGGCGGCGGTGCGGTTGGGCTGCAATCTGGATTATGACAAGCTGCAGGATCTGGCCGAACAGCATCGCACGCTGCGCATGATGATGGGGATCGGCGACTGGGACGATCGCACTGACTTTGGGTGGCGACGTATCCGCGACAACGTCTGTCTTCTCCGTCCCGGGACGATCGAGAAGATCAGTCACCTGATCGTCGGCGAAGGTCATCGGCTCGAGCCGGAGGCCGTGACCACCACGCGGGCCGACTCGTTTGTGATTGACACGAACATCCATTATCCCACCGAGAGTTCGCTGATTCGCGATGGGGTGCGTAAGGTGCTGGAACTGGGAGCATCACTGGCCGAAGAATATGGCGTCACCGGCTGGCGTCAGCACAGGCATCTGTTCAAACGGGTGAAGCGAGTGGCTCGTGAAATCGACCGCATCGCCTCACGCAAGGGCGCCAATTACCAGAAGCGATTGAAATCGGCGTACCAAAAGTTGCTGAAGCTGGCGACGAAGATCCTCACGAGGACCCGCGAATTGTGCGGGATACTCAGTGCCGCCGATGTGGCCACCCGTGCTCGCATTGCGGAAATCACAGTGTTTGTCGCACGTACCGAACAGGTGATGGGCACGGCCAGACGACGCGTGATCAACGGCGAAACCGTGCCGAACTCAGAGAAACTGTTTTCCATCTTTGAACCGCACACGCAATTGTACAAACGCGGCAAGGCTGGCGAACCGGTCCAGTTCGGCCGTCAGATGTTGGTGTATGAAGACGGAGTTGGGTTCATCACGCACCACCACCTGCTGCCCCGTAACGCAGGCGACAAGGACGTTGTGGTGGAGCAGACACGCACCGTGCAGAATCGCCTCGGCAAAAGGATCCAACGAGCGTCCTTCGACCGTGGCTTTCATTCTCCGGATAACCAACTCGCCCTGGCGAACATCATCGCGCATCCGTGTCTGCCGAAGCCCGGCTCGAAGCAATCGGTCGAACAGAATGAGAAGGCCACGATTGAGTTTCGCCAGGCGCGGCAGAATCATTCGGGAATCGAGTCGCTGATCGGTGCTCTGCAATCGGGCAACGGTCTGAAACGATGTCGCGACCGGAGCGAGCTCGGACTCGAACGGTACGCCGCCCTGGGTGTCCTGGGACGCAACCTGCATGTTTTGGGACGGCTGGTCATCGCCAGAGAGGACGCTCTGTGCGAGGCGGCAATGAGTCTTCGCCGCCGGCCGACCGCGGCCTGAAGCGGCCGTCCAACCTGAATCTGCATCCCGCCGCATTCGCATCGAACGCCGTCGCGAATCGCTGCTGCGCGCCTCTGCAGAATTTGTCGCCTCGACGTGCCATCCACCCGTCAGAACGCCATCTTCGCACCTGGATTTGTATGACGCGACCACCAAAATCCGAATTCTAGGGCATTTCCGGACGGATACTAGCTATACCAGCATCCATTGTTTGCTCGATGAGCGCACGGTCGAGGAAGCGCAAGCCTTGCAGATTGCCTTGGGCAAGTTGCGTCGAGCGAGTCATCA
>JBHHTZ010000859.1:0-1963 GCA_046753605.1 Anaerolineae bacterium | reverse complement strand
CGCCACGCTTCGGCGGCGATGGGGCCTCCGCCTCCCATGCTGACTTCGACGACGCCTGGTACGATGTCGTCCGTCACGTAGGCCTTGAACGGCACGCGCCCGCGCGGTGACACCACGACCACATCGTCGCCGTCGCCGATGCCTCGGGCGGCGGCGTCCCTGGGGTGCAGCACCACCAGCGGCTCCGGCCTCAGCTTCAACAGCCCTGGGATGTTGTGGAGCTGCGACCGAAAATCGGACTGCACTCGCGCGCCGGAATTGAACACCAGCGGGTAAGTTTCGGCGACGTCCGGCGCAGCGATGGGGCCCTCGATGGGTTCGGTGTAGGCCGGCAGGGCCTCGTAGCCGTAGCCGGCCAGCAGATTGGACGTGATCTCAAGTTTGCCGGAGGGTGTCTCGAAGCCGGGCCGGCCATCTCGCCGCAGCAAGCCCTGTTCCCACTTCTTGTATACCATCTCTGAAACCGGCCTGGACACCCCCATCGGATTCTCTCGCAGCATCTCCACAGTGACTCCGGTGCCCTCCAACACAAATTCCAACATCTCCTCTTCGGTCTGCGGATAGATGTGGCCGTAGCCCAGCCGGCGCGCCAACTCGGTGCGGATCAGGTAGTCGTTGCGCGCCTCGCCCAGCGGCTCGATGACCCGCCGGCGCAGTTGGAGGTGTGTGCCGTAATTCTGGCACGACTCAATTTCGAACAGCGTCGTGGCCGGCAGTACGATGTCGGCGTAGAGCGCGTCAGCCGTCAGGAAGCGATCCACCACGACCAGAAAATCCAATGCCTCGAAGCACCGCCGCCACAGGCTGGGCTGCGGGTAGGCGGTGATGATGGAGGAGCCGCCGATGAACATCGCGCGGATGGGATAGGGGTCGCCATCCAGGATCGCCCGCGGCAGTTCCATGGCGTGGGCTTCGTTGCGGAAGAAGTGGTACAGCGGGTATTTGTCCTTGCCGACGGGATCGATGTGGGTAGGCGGCTCGAGCCATGTTCGGTTGAGCTGGAAATCTGCCCCCGGCATCTTGAAGACCATGCCACCGGGCACGTCTAACTGGCCGGCCAGCGCCCACAGAACCAGCGCAGCCCGGATATTCTGCACGCCGCTGTTGGTGTACTCCAGTCCGGTGTACATCACCTGGGCCGCACCCCGGGCTGCTGCAATCCCGCGCGCCACGTCGCGGATTGTCTGGGCCGGCACCCACGTGATCGTTTCTGCCACCTCAGGCGGAAACTGCTGCACATACTCTCGCAGTTCGTCGAACCCGACCGTCCAGTTCTCAACGAATTCATGGTCGTACAGGCCCTCTTCGATGAGCACGTGGATCATGCTCAGGGCCAACGCTCCATCGGTGCCTGGTCGGATGCCCACCCAGCGCGCCCGCGTCGCTTTCGCCGTCCTCGTACGCCGGTGATCAATCACGACGACCCGAGCGCCGCGCCGCTGAGCTGCCTTGATGCGCTTGAGCATGATGGGCGGCGAGTCCGTGGCCGGGTTGGCTCCCCACACCACGATGAGCTCCGCCTGATCCACATCGTTGAACATGTCCAGGGCGTACGCTCCGAAGGTGGACTGGGGGGCGAGCTTGCCGTGGGCCACATAGCAGATGGCGCCCACTCCTGTGGTGTTGGGCGAGCCGAAGGGAAAGAAGAGGCTGGAGGCCGAGGACTCGCGAGTGCCAGCCGGCGCGAAAACGTCCATCAGCGAACGTTCAAAGTTGCCGCGGCCGGTGTACATGCACAGGGCTTCGGGGCCATACCGATCCGCCACCTGGCGCAGCCGGGCGACAATCGTCTCCATGGCCTCGTCCCAGGAGATGCGCTCAAACGCATCCGTTCCCTTCGGCCCGACTCGCTTTAGCGGGTACAGCAGCCGGTCCTTTGAGTAAACGATCTCCCTGGCCCGCATGCCGCGCGGGCAAACACTCCCTCTGGGATGGTCGGGCAACGGCTCGATGTGGTGGATCA
>JBHHTZ010000858.1:0-1966 GCA_046753605.1 Anaerolineae bacterium | reverse complement strand
AGTTCCTGGGCTTCGTCTTCCCACCTGGCAGCGATCTGATCGCGCCGGTGGATGCCGCCCTGGAGGCGATGCAGGCCGACGGCACCCTGGAGCAACTGAACAAGAAGTGGTTCGAGCCTGAATAGTCGTAGCCGTGTCTGCGGGGAGGGACGTGGTGTCCCTCCCCGTTCTCTCTCCACCCAACGCGACTCTCAAACACACAGTTGAACAGGAGGTGCCGGTTTGGCCATTGGCGAGGCTGCAACCAGGCGGGAGTCAAAAGCCGCACCCTGGACTCGGGCACTGGAACGCATACCGTGGTGGGCCCTGGTCATAGTCCTGATTGGCGTCTACATCGTTTACTCTATCCTTAACTCGGAAACCTACCAGGATACCTTCTTCTTCCTGGCCGCCGGACTCAGACTCACGATCTTGCTCACGGTGGTCTCGTTTGCAATTGCCCTCGTGCTGGGACTGATCACCGGCTTTGGGCGCGTTTCAGACAACGTAATCGTCTACAACGCTGCCACCTTCTACGTCGAGGTCGTGCGGGGCATCCCCATGCTCGTGCAACTGCTCTATGTTGCCTTCGTTGTGGTCCCGCTCGTGGTCTCAGCACTGAATGGCGTTGGAAGCACAATTGTAAATCATACATCTGTGCCGGCACTGGTCTCCCTCGGTCAAGCGTTCGAAAACCTCAACATCCAGGGCGTGAGTATGTTGTTTCGGGCGATTGTTGGCCTGGCGCTGGGCTACGGGGCTTACGAAGCGGAAGTTTTCCGGGCCGGCATTGAGTCCATCGAGCGTGGCCAGATGGAAGCAGCGCGCTCGCTGGGCATGTCGTATTGGCAGGCCATGCGCCATATCATTCTGCCCCAGGCTATCCGACGGGTGTTGCCGCCCCTGGGGAACGATTTCATCTCTATGCTGAAGGACTCGTCCCTGGTATCTGCGTTGGCTGTACGGGAACTCACTCAGTTAGCCAAACTGAACCGCGCTCGAACGTTTCGAACCTTCGAAACCTACAACACCGTCACGTTTCTCTACTTGATGATGACCCTGTTGCTGTCGATCGGCGTGAAGTTCTTGGAACGGAGGATGTCGAGCGGAAAATGACAGAGGAAGCGATTGTTCAGGTCTACAACATATCAAAATCCTTCGACGCCGTGCAAGCGCTGCGCGGTGTGAGTGCACACGTCGATCGAGGTGAAGTGCTGGTGGTCATCGGGCCGAGTGGGTCGGGGAAGAGCACCCTTCTCCGCTGTGTAAACGGGCTGGAAAAAGCCGACTCCGGAAGGATCATCATCGATGGCGTTGACATTACAGACCACAGGACAAACATCAATGAGGTCCGGGCCGAAGTCGGCATGGTGTTCCAGCAGTTCAACCTGTTTCCACACCTGACTACCTTGCAAAATGTCACCCTGGCACAGAAGGTAGTTCGTAAGCGCCGAAAGGAAGAGGCGCAAGAGATTGGCCGGGAACTGCTGGCCAAGGTGGGGATTCCTGAGAAAGCGGACAACTACCCGGCGCAACTGTCGGGAGGACAGCAACAGCGGGTCGCCATCGCTCGTGCCCTGGCCATGAATCCGAAGATCATGCTGTTCGACGAGCCGACCTCGGCGCTGGACCCGGAGATGATCACGGAAGTGCTGGACGTAATGCTCGACCTGGCGCGGGAGGGTATGACGATGATGGTGGTCTCCCACGAGATGGGATTTGCCCGCGCCGCAGCCGACCGCATCATCTTCATGGATGAGGGGCAGGTCGTGGAGGAGGGTACGCCGCGGGAGTTCTTCGAAGCTGCGGAACACCAGCGAACACAGCAGTTCCTCAGCAAGATTCTACACTGATGAGCGTTCGGTGCGTTCTAGCCTGAGTCGCGGCTGCCCTTTTTTGACTCAGCGTGTCCTCTGTAGTATAATTTGGTATCGAGCCGGTAGCTCAGCCAGGCAGAGCAACGGACTTTTAATCCGTTGGCCGCGGG
>JBHHTZ010000857.1:0-1966 GCA_046753605.1 Anaerolineae bacterium | reverse complement strand
TCCCCTGCTCCAGGGCGTGCTCCACAATCGCCCGCCCCAGCGGATGCTCCGACACCTGCTCCGCGCTCGCGGCCAGCCGCAATAGCTGATGGCTGATGGCTGATGGCTGATGGTCCGTGGCGGAGGTGAAAGGGCTATCTGCCATCTGCCATCTGCTATCGGCTATCTGCCATCTGCTATCGGCTATGATGTCCGTCACCGCCGGCTTTCCCTTGGTGATCGTCCCCGTCTTGTCCAGCACCACCTTCTCCACATCCTTCAGAACCTGAAACGCCTCGCCGGAGCGCATCAGGATGCCCTTCTGGGCCGCCACGCCGCCGCCGCGAATCATGGCCAGCGGCGTGGCCATCCCCAGAGCACACGGATACCCCATCACCAGGACTGCCAGCGTCGCGAAGATGGCCCGGGTCGTGTTCACCTGCCCGGTCACCGCCCACGCGCCGGCGGTCCAGATCAGAAAGCCCAGAGCACCGAAGGCCAGGACGCCCGGCACGTAATACTTCAACACCACGTCCACCACCTGCAAGATACCCGGCTTCATCGCCCGCGCCTCCTCGATATAGCGGGCCACCTGCTGCAGGAAGCTCTCCTCGCCCACCTTCGTCACCTCCACCACCAGCGTCCCCGACTGGTTCAGGGAGCCACCGATGACCTCATCACCCACGCTCTTTTCCACCGGCATGGACTCGCCGGTGACCAGGCTCTCGTCCACCCCCGAGGCCCCTACCACCACCCGGCCGTCCACCGGGATCGACTCGCCTGGCCGCACGCGCACTCGATCGCCGGGCTGAACATCCTCGATGGCGACCTCAACTTCTTCACCATTCCGGATCACCCGCGCGGTGGCCGGCTGCAGGTCCAGCAGCTTGCGCACCGACTGGGAGGCGCGGGTGCGCACAAGCAGCGAGGTGTAGCCCGACAGAATGTGGTAGGTGGTGATG
Organism: Anaerolineae bacterium; assembly: GCA_046753605.1. GTDB lineage: Bacteria > Chloroflexota > Anaerolineae > Epilineales > JAANWY01 > JBHHTZ01. The sequence goes on along the minus strand of JBHHTZ010000857.1, from coordinate 1,025 downwards.
AAAGTGGCCACGGCGAAGAAGTCACCCACCGGAAACTGGAGCGCCGGCGCCTCCAGAAAACGCCCAATCAGCCCTAGCGCCCCGCCGATGAGGCCGGCGAAAGCCCCCAGTTCTAGCAGCACGTGCTGGTTGAGAATCCCCCGGCGCAGGGAGTGGTACGCCATCTTCAGGATGTACAGGCCGGGTCCGAAGACCGTGACCACTGCCAACAGCGGCATGACCACCAGCATGATGGGCTGCAACGCGGCCTGGGGGACAAGCGCTTCGACGGGGCTCAGCACAGGTCTGAGCCACATGGCCAGCATCAGGACAGCGCTGATGGCGGTGGAGATGCCGGCCAGGATCAGCCGTCGGCGCTCGGTGTGCAGCTCTTCCTCCTGTTCCTCGAAGGAGCGAACTCTACGTGGGTCGCGCACCGTGTAACCCAGGCTACGCAGGGTATCTCGCAACACCGTCGGGGTGATCTTCTGGGGATCGTAGCGGATCAGCGCCTCCCCGTGAGACAGGCTCACGTGCACCTCGTGCACACCATCCATGCGGCCGAAGGCCTTGTGGATGGTCGCGGTGCAGAAGGAACAGGACATCCCGCCGATCTTCACCTGTAGCGTTTCAAGGGTACGTGCATCGCTCATTGCAGCATCTCTTCTCACATCTCACGGGTTGCGCATCACGTCCAGAGTATACACCTTCCAGCGACCGGAATGTCAAGTGAGGGAAAATACAAAGGCCCTCAAGTCGCACGGGGGCGCTTGAGGGCCATGGAGAGTCCTGATGGTTCAGCACTACAGTGCTGGTGTCGGATAGCGCTGGTTGATTCTTTCCTGAGAGCTTCGCTGCTCTTCCGACCACAAACTCTTGATGTACGTGATGACCGCGTCGATCTCCGCCTCCGTCACCCGATCGCCGGATGCCGGCATCTGAGCCAGACCCAGTTTACCGTTACTGATCCACTCCCCAATCTGAACATCGGGGTGGTGCCAGGCATGCTCGCTGCCGTCCAGGGCCGGCGCCGGCGGAAAGACATG
>JBHHTZ010000856.1:0-1968 GCA_046753605.1 Anaerolineae bacterium | reverse complement strand
TCGCCGGCTTGTATAGACAAAGGAGATATGCAACCATGCGACCCGTTTACGTTGTGGCTGGCGGGGTGAGCAAGTTCACCAAAGCTCGCCCGGACAAGAACTTCCAGGCCCTGGTCAAAGAAGCCTACGACTATGCCAGAGAAGACCTGGGTCTGGAACAACCCCAGTTCAATGAACTGGTGGACGGCTCTGTGGCCTCCTATTTTTCCGACCACTTTACGCGCCAATTGATGGCCGGCATCATGGCCCAAGACTACCTGGGCCTGTGCCCCAAGCCGAGCCACCGTGTCGAGTCGGGCGGCGCTACGGGCGGCGTCTGCTTCCAGGAAGGCTACAAGGCTGTCGCTTCCGGCGACATGGACGTCTGCCTGGCCTTTGGGTTTGAAACCATGTCCACCGTGAATACCTGGAAGGGGAATGAGTTCATCGCCCTGGCCTCGGACACCAACTTCGATTATCCGGTGGGCGGCTTCTACTCCGGCTATTACGCCATGATGGTCACGCGGCACATGAAGGAATTCGGTACGACCGTGGAGCAATTGGCGCATGTGTCGGTGAAGAACCATGCCAATGCGTACTACAACCCGTATGCCCAGAAACGCCGGCGGCTCAGCATCGCCGATGTGCGCGCCGCCCCGATGGTGGCCTGGCCCCTCACCCGCCTGGACATCTGCGTTATGAGCGATGGCGCTGCCCTGGTCACGCTGGCCAGCGAGGACGGCCTGACCCGTCTGGAGAAGGCAACGGGCCGGCGTTTGCCCCGCGTGCGCGTGGCAGCCATCGGTCGAGGGACCGATGCCATGCGCATGGCCGACCGCCCTCACCAATCGTATGACGACTTCCTGCGTTACAATCTGCTCCCCGGAGAAGACAATCCCACCGACCGGGCGTACTACAAGGAGTTGTGGGACCAGGGGTTCCGCTACCCCGGCGTGCACTCCTTCCGCGCCGGCCGCATGGCCAGCCGGCAGGCCTACATGCGGGCCGGCATCGTCCATCCGCTGAAGGATCTTGATTTCGTGGAACTGCACGACGCCTACACCTCCAGCGAAATCCAGACCTACGAGGACATGGGGCTGTGTCGCTACGGAGAAGGAGGAGCTTTTGCGGCCAGTGGCAAAGCCTTCATGCCGACGGTGGACTATGGCCTGGACCTGCCGGAGCCTTCCCGTTGCCCGGTGAATCCAAGCGGCGGCCTGATTGCCTGCGGCCATCCGGTGGGCGCTACGGGCCTGATGCAGGCCGTCTTCGCGTTGTGGCAGTTGCAAGGCGCCATCGGCAAGCACTTCGGCGACGACACGCTCCAGGTTCCAAATGCCCGCCGGGGCGCTATCCACAGCCACGCCGGTACCGGCACCTATGTGACGGTGAGTATTCTGGAACGTGAAGTGTGAAACAGCCGCTGATGAAGTTTGAAGAATTAATCGGGGAACCAACACTTATATGTCATTCCGAACGGAGCGCCAGCGGAGTGAGGAATCCCTGGAATGGTGCAAGAAAAGGCATAGTCCGTTGGCATAAGCGTCAACGGCCGTGCGGAAGAGAACTGGCTGTTTCCCCGGCGAAGTCACTTATCCGAGTACGGTATCAGGGATTCCTCACTCCGCTAGCGCTCCGTTCGGAATGACATGTTCAGGAAAGGCGAGGCGCAACGCAGAACTTGACATAGATTGGCCAACAGTATCATTCATTGCTCGTCGGGGCTGAAGCGTAAGAAAGGATTGCACATCATGTCAAACAAGGACATCTCAACACGCATCCCGGAGACCGAAGATGGGAGCACGCTCTTCAACGTGCCCTTCCCAACCGATCCGGAGGACTTGCAGAGCGTCAAGAAGCTGGCGCCCATTATCCTCAAGCGACCGTATCACATCGACTACATCAATTCCCTGGGGCAGGACAGCCCCTTCTTTGCCGGCCTGGCCAACAAACACCTGCTGGGCACGCGCGACCCGGAGACGGGCTACA
>JBHHTZ010000855.1:0-1972 GCA_046753605.1 Anaerolineae bacterium | reverse complement strand
CACGCGGCTGCCCGGCCTATCAGAGTGTGAAGCGGGGCATCAGCGTCGAGTGGGAAGCGGACATCGAAGAGGTGTAGCTCAGTTGACGTTCCTCACTCGCAGTCGTAGTAACGACTTCAGTCGTTCCGCCAAAACGACTGTAGTCGTTACTACAGTTACTCAGACCTGACCATGGCGCCGGCCAGGTCCTCCAGCACAGTGACGATGGCTGAGTTGTCGAGGTCCCCGCGGCCGGCGGCGAGCATGGCCGCGTACAGTTCCCGCACGACCGCGGTCACGGGCAGTGGGGCCTGAACCGCACGCCCGGCATCGGCGGCGATGTTGAGATCTTTGTACTGCATGGATGCCTTGAACCCCGGCCCCAGGTCACGGCGCAGGATTTGCGGCGCGCGCACTTCCAGCGCCCAGCATCGGGCAGCACCGCCGCTGACTGCCTCAATCACGAGCGCGGGGTCGACGCCGCTCTTGGCAGTCAATACCAGAGCCTCGGCCATCGCTGCCATGGTGCCGGCCACGATGATCTGATTGGCCACCTTGGCCGTCTGGCCGGCCCCGCTCTCGCCCACGTAGGTGATGCGCTTGCCCATTGCCTGGAAGATTGGCAGGCAGGCGTCGAACGTCTCTCTGGGACCGCCGGCCATAATCGACAGCGTGCCTTGCTGCGCGCCGATGTCGCCGCCGCTGACCGGCGCGTCCAGCATGGCAATGCCGGCCTCCGCTAACTGGGCGGCCAGACGTCGGGTGAAGGCCGGCGAGATGGTGCTCATGTCGATGTAGATCAGTCCGGGCCGGGCGGCTTCGATGATCCCGTCGGGCCCAAGCACCACCTCTTCCACCTCCGGCGAATCGGGCACGCAGGTGATGACCACCTCCGAGGCGGCTGCGACCTCGCGGGGTGTGGTGGCCGGCGTCGCTCCCTCGGCCGCCAGTTCCTCGACCGGCGGACGGCTGCGGTTGTGGACGGTCAGGTGGTAGTCGGCGCGCATCAGGTTACGCGCCATCGGCTTGCCCATCAGCCCCAGGCCGATGAAACCGACGGCCGGTGTACTATCAGACATAACATGCTCCTTGAGTACATTGTCGTCAGAATGCCACAAAGGGGTTTCGGAGGAACTCGGGGGAACTTCAGGGAACTTGGGGGAACTTGGGGGAACTCCGAGTTCCTCCGAGTTCCCCCAAGTTCCTCCGCCTTCCCCCGACTTCACATCTCAATCAACCCCATCTTCTCCAACCCCTCAAAGTATTCAACCACCAGCTCCGCCTCGCGTTTCCCAGTCTCCAACTCCACAAGGTCGATGATGTCGGCCAGGGTGCGCCGGCCATCGGCGCGGTACAGGGCCAGCACCGGGATGAGCCGAATGGCCTCTTTGTGCTCCTTGCTAAGCTGGTACAGCCGCTCCTGATCGTCGGGAGAGAGAAGCCGGCGATAGGCACGAATGGCCATGTCGATGGGCCCGCGATGGAGTCGGCGAGGGACCATCTGGGCTGCACGAGCCTCGACTTCGTCCGGCTCCGGGGCGGGAAGCGCCGGCAATTCGTCGATCCCCAGGCCGGCTGCGTGCTCGCGCATGGCAGTCAGTGTTCGCGACAGCTCAGTGTGGGCGAAGCGGCCCATCTCAGCGGCATGGATTTCGAGCCGAAGATCAGGGCTCAGGCGGTGGAGCGATTCAAGCGCTGCACGCGCCCGGTCGGTCTCGTAGTCGGTACGACGCTGGAGAGCGACTGCCTGGCGCGCCAGCGTGCCTGCCGCCCCATCGCCCTCCACACCCATCGCCTGAGTGATCGCATCTTGCATCCGCTCAACGGTCTGGCGCTTGAAGCGAGCGACCATGGCGTGGGCCAGCCACAGGGCGTCGTGAGGGCCGGCGTTGGCCAGGAAGTACGCGTAGGCGCCGGCAATCGCGCCGGCGCGGACCAGCATCTGGGGGCTTACGCGATCCAACGTGTCGAACGAGGTGTGGTAGAACTTGTC
>JBHHTZ010000854.1:0-1974 GCA_046753605.1 Anaerolineae bacterium | reverse complement strand
TGTTTATCTTTTTCTGTTTTTTATCCGTGTTTCTTTCCATCCGTGGGGGCTGCTGATCTCCCGTCAGCTTGAGCTGTATTACGTATAAGTTCACTGTTCACTGTTCACTGTTCACTGACAACTGCTCGTCGTAAAGCGCCTGGTAGACTGCGTACTGCTCCATGGTCCGACGGACGTACTCCTTCGTCTGATCCAGGTGGATTGAGGCCACGAGCATGTCCAGGTCGTTGGTGAGGCTCTGCCAGCGCCGGCCATTCCCGGGTCCGCCGTTGTACGCCGCCAGGGCCAGGATCGGTTCCCCGAAGGTCTCCATTTGCCGGCCCAGGTACCAGACACCAAACTCGATGCTGCGATACGGTCGGTACAGCATCTCGACGTCGAAGTCTGGAACGCCCAGCTTGCCGGCGATGAACCACCCGGTCGATGGGATAACCTGTGTGAGGCCGCGCGCACTGGCAGAGGACTTTGCCGTCGGGTTGAAGCGGCTTTCCTGACGGATGAGCGCCGCCAGCAGACGTGGATCCAGCCCGTAGGGCTCCGCTTCACCTCTGATGAGTTCAACGTAGTCGATTGGATAGGCCAGGCGAGCGATCTCCACCGGGGCTTCGAGCGGCGATGTGCCAGTCAGGATGAGCGCGCGTTCAGCGCTGGCAATGGACAGATGCCGGCTCATCGGATCGTCGAGCAGCACGGCCAGACGCGCCAGGTGGGCCGGCAGCCCCCAATAGGCGTCACGCAGCGCCTTCAGCTCCGCCAGCCCCTCGTCGCGCAGCCCCACCGCCAGCAGGGCATGCCCCCGCCGATACCGCTGGTCGGCCTGGAGCCGGCGGTCAATCTCGGCTAGCGCTTCGTCCGTCACCCGAAGCCAGGCTGACACCGGGTGGCGAGCCACAGCCGGCTGTTCAACGCTTGGGGGTGTCTCCTCGCCAAGCAGCGCCCGGGCTCGCAGTCCGTCGAAATTCAGCGGCGCGATCCTGGCAGCCGTGGCGAAGTCCTCTGCGGCTGCGTCGGCGTCGCCCAACTTCTGAGCGGCCTTGCCGGCCCAGAGCAGGGCGCGGGCCCGAACCTCGGCGGTCCTGGCGCGACCGGCAGCCAGTTGCCACGCCTTCCGGGCAGCCGCGTAGTCGCCGTCCAGGTAGGGGAGAATGCCGGCCCGGAAGCCGGCCTCTGCGCCCACATCACCGTGCGGATACTGTTCGACGATGGTGCGATAGATTCCGGCGGCCTCTGTTCGCCGGCCCAGGCCCTCCAGCACGCGCGCCGCTTCCCACAGGGCGTTATCGGCCAGGGGGTCGCCAGGGTTCGTGCGGGCAAATTCGCGGAAGGTGGAAATCGCTGCGTCGGCGTTGCCCAGTCGTCGCTGCGCCCGGGCCTTGCGCACCCACGCCGCGCCATACCGCTCATTGCCCGGGTAGTTCTTGATCAGTTGGTCATAGGCGTTGACGGCGGACGACCAGCGCCCCAGCCCCTCGTAGCTGCGGCCGAGAAAATACAGCGCATCTCCGAAAGGGGCCGGCTCGCTGACCAGATACCGGGTCAGCGTATCGACGGCGGCTCGATGGTCGCCGTTGTAGTAGTATACCAGACCCTGGGTCCGCAGGTTCACCGGCTGCTCCAGCAAGAGAAGTTCGCCGAGGGTCATGTACGCGCTGCCTGTGGCTGTGTACTGTTCAACGACCTGCCGGAGGACTCGCACCGCATCGGCTTGTTGGCCGGCGGCCAGGTAGCTCGTGCCGGCCAATCCCAGCAGCCGCGCCTTCTCGGCCGGCTCCGGTGCACGGTCGGCTGCCTGGGCGTACCGCGCGGCAGCCGCGGGGACGTCGTTCTGTGCCAGGGCGATCTCGGCCAGACGTTCGAGGGCAGTCGCGGCCAGCCTGTTATCCGGCGTTTTCTGAGCGACGGTCTCGTATTCGCTGGCAGCCTCGGCGGTGCGCTCCAGGGCCTCCAGTGCCCTGGCGATGCGCAGGCCGGCAT
>JBHHTZ010000853.1:0-1974 GCA_046753605.1 Anaerolineae bacterium | reverse complement strand
CGCCACCGCCTCCGGCTCTACCGGGGTGCCGGGCACCTGGATGTGCTGGGAGTCGGCCAGCGTGTTGAGGATGAGTTCCGGCTCCCCGCTCAAGGCCACGCGGCCGGTGAACCCCTGACCCAGTTTCAGGCGCACGGCCATGACATCCTCTGCGCGGTCGTGCAGGGCGACGGCACAGCGCAGCGTCTCCCCATCCGGTTCGATGAGGTGAATGCGACTGCCGTCGGCCCGGAAGAGCGTTCTGGCCTGGCGGACGATGGTCTCCAACACTGCGTTTAGGTCCAGCGAAGTGATGGCCTGGGCTGTGGTCAGCAACGCTGCCGTCTCCTCTGCTCGCCGGCGGGTTTCGTCAAACAACTGAGCCCGCTCTAGCGCGCCGGCCACCTGGCTCGCGAAAATGGTTGCCGCCGGCACGTCGGCTTCCCGCAGGTCCTCGCCCCACACGCCCAGGACCCCGACGAGCTGTTCCTCGACCTTCAGCGGAAGCAGGATTGCCGGCGTGTCAGGAGTCACGCCGGCAATCCGCGTCACGCGTTTGAGGGCCGGCTGCGCCAGGCCTGGCAAGAAAGCCATCATGCGCGATTCCGTATCTGTAATATACGCCGCACGCCCTTTCTCAAATACATCCGAGAAGTGGAGCCAGCGCTCACGTGGCATGCGGAAGCCACGCCACGGCCGCCCCATCAGCTTCTCGGCCAGCGCCAGCGCCTTGGAGCCGAGTGAGACATAACGTAGCGTCACCGACTGCCCATCCGGTTCCAGGACGGCGACGAAGGAGTCAAAGCTAAGCTGCTTGAGTTCGGCGCCCAGGGTCCCCATCACGCCGTCGGGATCGGGGACGGTTCCGATGCGGGCAGCTACCTGGCCCAGAGCCGTGATGAACCTGTTCGAACGCGCCAGCTCTGCGGTCTGCCGGCGCTCCGCCTCGTATAGCCGGGTATTCTCCACCGCCACGGCGGCGTGGGCGGCCAGCATCTCGAGCAGATGTTGGTCTTCGGTTGTGTAAGCATACGGCCGATAGCTCTGAGCGGAGATGACCCCGATGATCCTTTCACCCAACCGCATCGGCACCGCCAGAATCGAGCGCACGTGTATGGGGTCGCCAAATTGCACAGCGTCGATCTCACTTCCGGTCGGGCTGAAGTCGTCGATCAGCAGCGATTCCCCCGAGGCGAGTACCTGTCCGCTCAAACCGTGCCCGCTGGGAATGCGTTGTGCCGGCCAGCGCCCACCCTGATCTACCAGGTAAACTGCGGTGACTGCCTGCCTGGTGTCGTCCGCCAGCGCGATGACGAAGGCTTCGCAGGGCATCAATTGCGCCGCAGCCTGATGGACAGCCTGATACACCTGCTCGGGATCCTCGGCGACGCGGACGATTTCCTGGCTGGCCCAATGCAGGATATTCCGCCGCTCCGCGGCCTGCAGCGCCGCCTGGTACAACCGCGCGTTCTCCAGGGCAGCCGACAATTGATCGGCGAAGGCGGTGATGGCCGGCGCGTCGGCCTCGGTCACCCAATCTGCGCCGACGTGCAGCACCCCCATCACGCGATCCTCCACCCGCAGCGGTGCGAGTATGGCGCTCGCCGGGCCGATCATCTTCGCCAACTGGCCGGCCAGTCGGCTGATCGAGTCTGGCAGCAGTTTCGCCACGATCTGGGCAAACCTATCGGCGACGTAGACCGCCTGTCCGCTCTGAACCACCTGATCGTAGGCCGGCACGCGCGCTCGGGGGAACAGGAAGCCGGCCGGTGTGACCCCGGTCAGGCGCTCAACCGTCGCCAGGAGTCCGCCGGGGAGAAAGAAGTACTCAAAGGTGAAGCTGTCCGCTGCCGCGTCGAACAGGGTGATAGCGCCTTGCAGTCCAAGCGCGGTCAACTGCTCGGTGGCGGTCCCGTAAATCTCCGCCTCGGACAGGCCGACGCGCTGCAAGTCAGCCGCGGCTGCGTTCAGCGCCTTTAGTGTGGCCTCGGTTCG
>JBHHTZ010000852.1:0-1978 GCA_046753605.1 Anaerolineae bacterium | reverse complement strand
GAGGGGCCTCAGGACGTCGCTTCATCGGCGGGCGGGCCTGTCGGGATCAGTACCCTGATCATTTTCTCAAGCTTCATAGGGCGGGGAACCCGGGCAGCCTTGAGCCAACACCTTAAGCAGAGTCACCCGCTGTCCCACCCTCGCAAGTCAATAAGCTGCCAGCACTGGTTGTACGCCTTGCCTATTACTCGATACGCTTGTACCCTCTACGCGATACCCTTTCATCGGTGGATTTGAACCACCATATCCCGGGATACGCAGTGTTAGGGCACTGCGGCACGATATAGCACCTCGCGCGGGGAGGTGCCCTCAGCAGTATATCAGCTTGCTACACCAATGGTGGCAGACTTCCGAAGTTTGACAAACTTCGGAAGTCTCCACCTCTACTCCGCCAGCTCTGCCGTCCAGTTCACGGCCTGGATCTGCGTGTCCAGTTCACGGTAAGCCTTGGCCAGGGCGTCAATCTCCTTCTGCACCTGGGCCACGTCCACCGTGGGACGCCACTTGATCTCAGAGCGTGTCACCGCCCACCGCTCGCGGGGCGCGCCGGCGGCGCCGATGAGGGACTCCAGAATAGAGTACTTCAGGTTGAGCATGTCACGCCGCGCGATGGCCTCCATCAGCGTGCCCGAGCCATCGGGCATGGCTGTGGCCAGGTTCGTGCGGTTGATGCGGACGGTCAGCGTTTCCAGCTCATTCAGTGTGCTGTCCACCTCGCGCAGCAGGACCGTGGGATCCTCGTTGGGCTGGTCGCCCTCCTGGACCTTGGCGTTATCATACAGTCGCTGCTTGAGACGTTCCAGCTTTTCCTTCACGGCCTTGCGCTGTACCAGCGCTTCAGCCAGTATCATGATCATCACCTCCTCTGTCCATTTCATGAATAATCTCGCGTGCGGTGAAGATGATCTCCTCCAGCCAGCCGCGTACCTGATCCGGCGGCAACTCGGTGGCTGCGCTCATCCGGCCGGCGCTCACCAGGTCGTGCAGCAGGTCGAGCCGCACGAAGATGGCCTCAAATCCCGCGTCGCTGTAGTCGTGCTGTAGCCGAGCCAGCAGGAGTTCTTCCATCTCCATCGCGATCCTCCTCTCCGACAAAAAGAAACGGGCGTGAAACCTTGCCGGTCTCACGCCCGTGGAGGCTCGCCCGCATGGGGCGAAAGTCAGGCCGTCATAAAGGCCGTCCTCCTGGGACGTGAGCCCGGCGCGAACCCACCGGCTGCGTGGTGGTGGCATCGAGCCACTCAGCAGCGCCGATGCGTGCTTTCCGATCACTATGCTCAGCACCAAAGATGCAACTTATGTCTGGCACGAACGAACAATGCCTTTGGCTTGTATCCAATTGCCAGTTCGCCAGTTCGTGCAATCCTCTCATTGTGAGTTCTCCAGACGCGTCCGGTCGAGCATTGCCAGGATGCTGGAACCTCGTATGAAGACGCGTCGTACGCCGTTGGGTTTGCTAACCTCAAGCTGCCCGGATCGAATTAACCGCTTGATGGTACTCAGACTCACGCCCAGAAGTTGGGCCGCCTCCTCGCGGGAGTAGACGGCGTTCTCGTGAATGGGCGTCTTGGCTACCATCGTCACTCTCCCTTCTGACGGCGGCTATTATAGCATAGTTCTCAAGAGTTGTCAAGGGGCTTTGAAAGGTCATTAAGGTTCAGTACGGGGCATTGGATTGGAGGGAGTGCTGGCCTGATCCTGTACACATTTCTGGCCTGCCTGCTCAGACGGCACACGCTCTGAAACGACAGTCGTAATAACGACTTATGAAGTTTGAGAAAATAATCCGGGTACTGATCCCGACAGGCCCGCCCGCCGATGAAGCGACGTCCTGAGGCCCCTCCCGAGCCTGTCGAGGGGCTCGTCGAAGGGTCGGCGGGCTACGAAGCTGCGCCCCATCATCTCGACAAGCTCGATGCACCGCAATGGGGCTTTCCCGCTCGGAAACGGGGCGTAAGCCCGATTCATCGGGCGCTGC
>JBHHTZ010000851.1:0-1981 GCA_046753605.1 Anaerolineae bacterium | reverse complement strand
ACCGTTTCAAATCCCTGACCACCAACCGGTACGCCGATGGCGTCGCGCAACATGGCTGGCCGCGATTCTCAGGTCGGTTGTGGCAGCGCAACTACTACGAGCACATCATCCGCGACGAAGCATCCTTGACCCACATACGGCAGTACATACTCGACAATCCGGCGCGCTGGGCGGTTGATCCGGAAAACCCACAGGCCGACTCGCCGGAATCAGACGACGCATGGCGCGCCTGACGCGGATTCGTGCGAGGCGCGTCCGGGCTCATCCAGGGCGACCACAGGGGGTCGCCCCTGATATGGAAGGATCTGTCAAGTCAGTCAGTTATGCTCTCGTCTCCATATGGCGTTCGGGGTTCTGGTTGAGGTGGTGAGCAGCGGGCGAGCGAGGTTCCATCGACGGTGTATCACCCTGATATTCGCGGGTTTGGCCAGGCCGTACCGCATGACTGTGATCCGTCGGCAGCTGCCTCGTTCTACGGACGCGCGTTCGTCCGCCAGAGGCGGATTGAGCGCATAGGGGCGGACCGAGGGTTCTGCCTGTCGTCTCCTCCACTCGCCCGCTGCTCATTTCACCTTCCAGGAACGATCGACTCTGGCTTCGTTCAGGCTGCTTGCTCTGCTCGTAACAGCGCCGGACCTGGGTCGGCTGCTGCCTGGGCGATGGCCCAGACAAAGCCCAGCATCTCGCGGGCGATGGCGACGACCACCTGTTGTTTCAGCTTGCCCCGGCCAACCATCCGCCGGTAGCGGCGGTGCAGCCGGCTTTGTGCCTTCCAGGCGATGGCCTTCACCGTCTCAGGCTGACCTGACTGCCGGCTTCGCAGCGCCCCGAAGACGCTGGGGGTATGCCGGTAGTGCCAGGCGGCCTCTACCATCACTCGCCGGACGTGCGCGTTCCCGGTCCTGGTGATGCGGCCCCGCCATTGACTGCCCCCGCTGGAGTGCTCGCTGGGCACCAGCCCGGCATAGGCCATAAGCTCGCGCGGGGTCCGGAAACGCCGTATGTCTCCCAGTTCCGCCACCAGCGTGGCTGCCGTCACCGGGCCCACCCCACGCATCGCCTGCAGCGCTGCGATCAGTGCCGCATGCGCGCTGGTGGAGACTGCTTGTGCTATCTCCGCGTCCAGCCGGCTCACCCTCTCCTTCTGCTGGTCCAGCGCCAGAAGGTACTCACCAAGGACGATCTGCTGGCTGGCGTGGGGAAGCCGCAGCCCTTGCAACCATACCCGGTGCTTGGCTGTCCACGGCTTCGTCTCGGCTGGCGGCCGCACTCCCAGCCGCAGCAGGAGCTTCGAGAGGCGGTGCCGGCAGCGCAGAAGATCCTGGCTGGCAACCTCCCGGGCGCGCACTAGGTCGCGCAAAGCCTCATGTTCCTCGTCCGGCGTCCAGACCGGCGTCAGCTGCCCACTCCGCAACAGCCCCGCCAGCTTCATGGCGTCGCGCCGATCTGTCTTCACCCGGTCGCCCACTCGCACCGGCACCAACGACGGTGCTACCACCACACAGTCCACTCCCAGCCGCGTCAGTTGCCTCTGCAGCGTGTAACCGCATGGCCCCGCTTCGTAGCACGCCCGCAGCCCCCTGGCACGCCCCAACCGCCGCACCAGCGCTAGCACCGCTTCCGGACGGTTCGGGATCGTCCCTATCGACCGCGCAGCACTGCTCCCTCCATCCGCCACCGCCACGGCGATCGTCTCCTTGTGCACGTCCAGTCCAACGAACGTGATACCATCTTCCACGGATCGGCTCCTTTCGCGTGTAGCTCTGCGCTTCGCTCTCTTCACAGCGTAACCTACGCCTTCGCGAAAACGCCGGTCCTTCCATTCTGTCTACCAGACGTTCCGTGGGGAGGGTGGGGCACGGCGCTGGCTTCCGCCATGGGCGGGGCCGCCTCCGGCGGGGAGGGGCTGCGCTTCGTGGTGAAAGCTGGGGCCGCGCTGTGTGCGACGGCTAGTCGCAGACGTCCCGGCGCTTAGGGGGTT
>JBHHTZ010000850.1:0-1983 GCA_046753605.1 Anaerolineae bacterium | reverse complement strand
GTCGAGATGCTGAACGACGTCGCCGGCGAGCTTCTGAGCAACGCACTGGTGGCCTGCATCGGCCCGATCACCGCCGCCAATGCCCGAGAACACGGCATTCGCGTTGATGTCGTGGCGGAGAAGCACACGATCGATGGGCTGATCGAGGCGATTGTGCGACGGGTGCAGGAAGAGAGTGAGAGGGGTGTGTCCTGAGAGGAGCGAAGTACTGCGTACTGCGTATTTCGTAGACCGATCTCTTCTACCCAATACCCAATACCCAATACACCCTACCAACGAGGTAAGATCATGAAGCAACTCAAAAACATTTCAAGAGCAGCGGAGTCCCCGCGTGTGCGCCCCCGCCGGCTGCGGCGGACGCCGGCCATCCGCCGGATGGTGCGTGAGACCACGTTGTCGGCCGACGACTTCATCTACCCACTGTTTGTCCGGCATGGACGCGACGTGCGCCACGAGATTCCGTCGATGCCCGGCCAATATCAGTGGTCCGTGGATCGACTCGTCCTGAGTCCAAGCGAAGGGCTGCCGGCGGAGATCGAGGAGATCGCCCGGCTGGGCATTCCGGCGGTGATCCCCTTCGGAATTCCAGCCACAAAAGATGCCATCGGCAGCGAGAACTTCGCGCCCGACGGCATCGTCCAGCAAGCCATTCGGGCTATCAAAGACACAGTACCCGAGATGGTGGTCATCACTGACGTGTGTATGTGCGAATACACCGACCACGGGCACTGCGGCATCGTCGAGGGCGGTCGAATTCTGAACGACCCGACGCTGGAGGTTCTGGGTCGGGTGGCGGTGTCTCACGCCGAGGCCGGCGCCGACATGGTGGCCCCCAGTGGCATGATGGACGGCATGGTGGGGGCGATTCGAGAGGCGCTGGACGAGGCCGGCTTCCCCGACGTCGGGATCCTGTCCTATGCCGCCAAGTACGCCTCGGCCTTCTACGGCCCCTTCCGCGACGCGGCCGAGAGTCCGCCCCAGTTCGGTGACCGCAAGAGCCACCAGATGGACCCGGCCAACGTGCGCGAAGCGATCCGCGAGATCGAGCTGGACATCGACGAAGGGGCCGACATCCTGATGGTGAAGCCGGCGCTGCCCTACCTGGACGTGATTCGGATGGTGCGAGACAACTTTTCCCTTCCCCTGGCAGCCTACAACGTGAGCGGCGAGTACGCCATGATCAAAGCGGCCGGCCAGAAGGGTTGGATTGATGAAAAAGCTGTAATGTTGGAAGCGCTGACCGGCATCAAGCGGGCCGGCGCTGATCTGATTTTGACGTATTTTGCAAAGGAGGCCGCTGAGTGGCTGAGGAACGGATAAGGACGCTGAATCACTTTTCCATGTTTTCTTTTAGCGACGCGTATTGGGCACTGTCATCGGATGAGCGACGCGAGCTTGGTGTGGGCTGGCTGGCCGGCCTGCAGGAGGCAGCGCCGCGCATTGATGTCTACCAGGTGTTCCCGACCCGCACCGAGGCCGATGTGCTGGTCTGGAGCGCACTGCCGGCTGAGCAAAACTGCGACGCAGCCGGCTTCTTCGAGCATTTCGCCCGGGCCATCAACCCGCACCGCCAGTTCATCCAGCCGACGCTCACGTTGTGGGGCTTCACCAGGCCATCGATCTACTCCAAAGGCCGATCAGCCCAGGAGATCGACCCCTTCGCCGAGGAGCGGAAGACCTATTTCGTCATCTACCCCTTCGTGAAGACCGTTGACTGGTATCTGATGAGCCGCGATGTGCGCCAGGGGATGATGAACGAGCACATCCGCACCGGTCATCAGTACCCGGAGATCACGCAACTGCTGCTGTACTCCTTCGGCCTGCAAGACCAGGAGTTCATCGTGTGTTACGAGACCGAAGACCTGGCACAGTTCTCCGATCTGGTGGCAGACCTGCGGAGCAGCGAAGCCCGCCGCTACACCGAGCGCGACACGCCAATTTTCACCGCCGTCTATCACCCGGCCGAGGAGACGCTGGCGCTGT
>JBHHTZ010000849.1:0-1984 GCA_046753605.1 Anaerolineae bacterium | reverse complement strand
GATCCGGCGGCTGAAGTGGACGATTCAAGCCGATGCCGTCACCCTGTGGCCTGGATTTGACAATCCAGGCCGAGCGGCTGAGTAGTAACGTTCAATCCTTATAATGTCTAATGGCAATACCGCAAAAGTCACACCAATAACCCGTCCGGCGGCAGGCTTAGCCACCGTTCTTGCAATTCGCGGAGCAGCTTGCGAGACTGCTTGACGGAACGGGTATGCGACCTGAATCGACGACGATGAGAGCGCACCCGCTGCCGCTCTTGGCGGAACGCGTCCAGGCCGACCTGGGACAAAGCCGCCACGGTGTCAGCGAAAGACCCGGGCCGGGGAATGAGTTCCCAGGCCCCAGAGCGATGAAGGATGCGTCGTGTGGCGCCGAGTTGACCGGTGGTCATCCACAAGCGCCGCTTCAGGTCACGGAACTCACTTTCGCGGTCGTTGTTGGTGCGCGGCAAGCCGGGTACATCGTAAGTATGGAACAGACCGCCTTCATAGTTGCGGGAGGTTTGGTAGATGTGCTGGGCCAACTCTTCGAGTATAGGCTGGCCGCGACTTTGTTCGAGCACGTCGTCCAGGAAGACAAATAGTTGAGTCTTCACCTCGGTTCCGGTACGCGGCGGTTTGTCTTCTGGGTCCAGCAGGTCGGTGATCTGGCTTAACCAGTCGGCGACCTGGCGCAGGAGCAGGTATTCGTCTTCGACCTCGTCCAGGGCGTGTTGGATGCCGGCGCGCAATTGGATCAGGCACGGGTCGGGGGCGTAGGCGATGATGACAGCCAGGCACGCCACGACCTCGGTGAGCCGTTCAAACATTTCGAGGCCCGCCAAACGCAAAGGCGGGCGGCCCTTGAGGGTCAGCAGATAGCGCACGCGGCGTTTCAGGGCGTCCACTACGGCCGCCTGCTCCTGTTGCACGGGGTCGCCTGGCGCACCTGGCGTCTCGTCAGCCGCCGGGTCTTCATCGACGGGAGACGGAATGAGGCCGGTGACGGTCAACACGCCGGGGTTTTCGACCTGCTCCTGGCGAATGAGGTCCCCCACAGCCTTGCGGACCGTTTTGCGCAAGCTCACTTTCATCGCTTCATCGGCCGCCGCCACCGGTTCAGCCGCATTTTTCAGATAGTGCATCTGGCATAAGGCGTGCTTGGCCTCTGTGAAAACACTGGCGATGGCCGGCAGCAACCCGCGTTGCTTATCACTCATGACCGCTGTCACGTGCAGGTTCAGGTCCGCAATCGGTTGCAGAAAGTGCTCAAACGCGGCTTGGCTTTGCGCGCTCAACCAACCACTGCGCACTGTCAGCCCAGTTTGGAGCTCGCGCACGATCCACAACTGCGGTTCGCCGCCTTCCGGTGCCAGCCCGTCCAGGGTCAGGATCAGCCCGGTTGCGGCGGCCACCGCTTGCAACTCATCCAGGTGCGCCCGCTCGTGGCAGGCCAGCAAGGGCAGATAGCTTTGATAATACAGGTGTCGCACGTGAGACTCACTGATTTGCAGATTGGTCACCAGATGCGCATGGATCTGCTCGAATTGTTTGTAGTGGCTCTGCCGCTGCCAGCCGATTTGTGCGATCACATCGTAGCCGTAGGTGCAGAAAAGCGGTGCGATCTGTTGCCAGTTCGCCGACTTCCAGCGCGTCTCATGGCTCTCACAGCTCGGGTCTGCACAGTATTTGGGCCGATAGGCGATGAACAGCACTTCGCTCAATGTCTGGACCGTCTTGCGTCCACTCGTGTAGTCACACTGCAACATTAGCCCACCACACGTCGGACAAAACTCTAATTCACAGTTGTACACTTTGGACGTTTGGGGGTACAATTCCTTTGCGGTTCTCATGGCTTGCTCCTTTCTTGTGAATGTGTGAAAGAAGTTTGTCATGAGAACCCTTCTTGGTCAAGTCCACCCCTCGGTGTGACTTTTGCGGTACTGCGAAATAAGGGAATAAGTAGAGAAGCCAACATGCCCATACGGGGCTCCATGGAGCA
>JBHHTZ010000848.1:0-1984 GCA_046753605.1 Anaerolineae bacterium | reverse complement strand
GTGCGGGTCAGCCCGCCCTCCGGCCCCAGCACACGATCGCGAATTGCCGACGGGTCAAGTCCCTGATCGTACAGTCTGTGGATTTCCGCGATGAGCTCCTCCCAGTAGGCGATTTTGCGCCGCACGGCGGCGGCTGCATCCTGGACGATGCCGGCATGGGCGCAGTAGATCGTTCGCGGCTCAAGATCAGCCGCGAACCGCAGCGACGACATCAATCGGCCCAGGTCCTCATCGACGCGTAGATACTTGACCCGTTCAGCCAGAAAGAGATCGGCGCTGAAGAGCCAGCCTCTATCGGGCTCGAAGAGTACGTGGTGGTCGGCGACGTGGCCAGGGGTGTGGATGAGCTGAAAGCGATATTGCGATGTCGTGATCCAACAACCGTCAATCGGCACAGCGTGCACAGGCCGTGGCTGACCCCAGACCATCCGGCGGTAGAGGTGAATGCGCGGCGGTTTTTCAAGAAACGGCACGGTCATAGCCGGCGCCTGGGGCGTGATGCCGAAAGCGTCGCTGAGCGCCGCGCTCCCGCCCAGATGATCTTCGTGTTGGTGGGTGTTGACAACCTGGGTCAACTGCTGGCCTCGCAGCACTCTCACCAGCTCGTTCGCCGTACACGGCGGGCCGCTGTCGATCAGCAGGCCATCTACCAGGTAGGCGTACGCCCAACGGACGGGCCGGCCCAGAAACGAGCGCGACATGCGGATGGATGTAACGGGACCAAATTCTCTAACCTGGAGCATTGCGAGGTCTAGTATAGCGGGGGCCGGCGACGGAGTCAATCAGGGGTGTTCCCAAAACGATAACTGCACCGCCGGTCGCCGGCCATCCAGCGTGATGAACGGAGATGCCCGGTCGGCGACAGCGCCGGCCTTCCGCAGCTCGCCCAGACTCCGCAGACGTCCCCGTCGCCGCCAGCGAATGACCCGGTCCGCCGAGGTCGGGCCGATGCCGGGCACCCGCAACAACGTCGGGCGCGACGCCGTGTTGATTTCGACGGGGAACTGCTCCGGATGCCGGCGCGCCCAACTCAGCTTGGGGTCTTCAACCAGCGACAGGTTTCCGTCTCCCCCCAGCTCAATGTCCTCTACACCGAAGCCGTACAGGCGAATCAGCGCATCGGCCTGGTAGAGCCGGTCCTGGCGTTTGGGGTTCGCCGCCGGGAGCCCGTCCAGCGGTGTGTCGGGCACCGGCCGGAAGGCGCTGTAATAAGCTCGCGCCAGCCCAAGCTCGCGATACAACTGGTTGACCGTCGTCAGAATCTCTTGATCCGACTCGCCGGCCGCCCCAACGACAAACTGCGTCGTCCGGCTGACCCTCTGTCTGGTCTGATCGAGCAACTGCTTCACGCGGCGAAGGGGGGCCATGAGGTCCTGCTCGATCTCCTTGGTCGATGTCAGCCGCGACAGACGTTCGGCATTGGGCGCTTCCAGGTTGACGGATACCCGGTCAGCCAGGCCGAGAGCCGCCTCGATGGCGGCGTCGCTGGCCGTGGGCATGATCTTCAGGTGCAGATAGCCATCGAAGTGGAGCTTTCGGCGCAGGATTTCGGCCGTGGCGATCATCTTCTCCATGGTGTAGTCGCCCTTGCCGACGACGCCGGAACTGAGGAAGATTCCCTTGATGAGACGAGCGCGATACATTTGGGTTGTAAGATTAGCCAGCTCGTCCGGCTTGAAGGCTTCGCGACGGAATGGCCGGCCGGCCCGGAAGGGGCAGTAGTAGCAGTCTTTGGTGCAGGCGTTGGTTTGCAGCACTTTCAGGACCGGCATGGGCCGGCCGTGGGAGGGCTGCACATGGGCGATGAAGCGCGTCAGATCGTGGCCGTCGGGTAGAGGCTGGCCGGCGGTCGAGCACAGGTCGTACTGCGCTGCCTCTCCCAGGATGTTGACTTTCTCTTCCACTTCCATCGCATCGCCTCCCACTCCCATTATACGAACGTATGTTCCGGTTGTCAAGTGGCGCGTTTTCTTGCAGTGCCTTG
>JBHHTZ010000847.1:0-1993 GCA_046753605.1 Anaerolineae bacterium | reverse complement strand
TTGCGTCCCAGAGAGCAGGACCTCTACCGGTGAACAGTAAACAGTGATCAGTCATCAGTGATCAGTCATCAGTAGCCGGCTGCCATGTTCAGAACTGTTTACTGATTACTGATTACTGATGACTGATCACTGGTTACGTGGTGTTGAGAATGAAGGATTCTCCAGTCAGGGCTGCCGTTTTCTACCTCTCTCCCACGATCTTGGTGGTCACCGTCTTCGTACTGGTGCCCATCGGCCTCTCGCTGTATCTGAGCTTCTGGAGGTGGCCGCTCATCGGCCCGAGCCGGGCATTTATTGGTCTGGCGAACTATGGCCGGCTGTTGCACTCTCCCGAGTTCTGGAACGCGCTCCGCGTGACGTCGCTCTACACGATTGGGGTGGTGCCGCTCAGCACCGCCGCCTCCCTGGCCCTGGCGTTGCTGGTTGACCGGCCCCTGCGCGGGTTGTCCATCTACCGCACAGCCTATTTCATGCCGGTAGTGACCTCAACGGTGGCGGCTGCAATTGTGTGGAAATGGATCTACAACCCGCACGTCGGCCTGCTCAATGGGCTACTGCGCGCCGTGCATTTGCCACCCCTGGGCTGGCTGGCCGATCCCCGGTGGGCGCTGCCGGCGCTGGTCATCATGGCGGTGTGGAAGTACGCCGGCTACTACATGGTGATGTTCCTGGCCGGCCTGCAGGCCATCCCCCGCGAATACGCCGAGGCCGCCAGGATCGATGGGGCTGGCCGGCTGGCCCGCTTCCGCCACGTCACCTGGCCCCTGCTCCGCCCGACGACGGCGCTGGTTGTCATCACCAGCACCATTTTCGCGTTCCAGGTGTTTGGGCCGGTGTACGTGATGACCGGTGGCGGCCCGGTGCGCAGCACCAGCGTCATCGTGTACCACCTGTACGAGCGGGCTTTTGGCTTCCAGGAACTGGGCTATGCCTCGGCCATCGGCTGGGCGCTGTTCCTGATCGTCTTCCCACTCACCGTTCTCCAATTCAAAGCCATCAGCCGAAGATGAGACAGCCATCACCTCCCTCCCGTGCAACCGCATCTGGTTTACGATTCCGAATTCGCAATTGTCAATTGCCAATTGTCAATTGTCAATTGTCAATTCGTTCGATCGCCCTGCACGCTGCACTGGCAGCAGTTGCCGCCGTGATGATTGGCCCTTTCCTGTGGATGTTGTTGACATCGCTGCAGAGCACATTTCAGGCATTGCAGTTTCCTCCGCAGTGGGTTCCGCAGCCGGCGGTTTGGCAGAACTACCTGCACGCCTGGCAGCGCGTTCCCCTCGGCCGGTACTACGTGAATAGCATGGTGGTTGCCGGGTCTATCGCGGCCGGCCAGGTGACAACTTCGGTTCTGGCGGCCTACGTCTTCGCCCGGCTGGAGTTTCCGGGCCGGGACATCATTTTTCTGCTCTACCTGGGCACGCTCATCATTCCGACCCAGGTCACTCTCGTGCCGGCATTTCTGGTGGTTCGCTGGCTGGGCTGGGTAGATACCTACCAGGGCGTTATTGCCCCGTCGCTGGCCCATCCTTTCGGTGTGTTCTTGTTGCGGCAGTTCTTCCTGTCGATTCCGGACGATCTGGAAGATGCTGCTCGCATCGACGGGGCGTCATCACTGGGGATTCTGCTGCGCATCATCCTGCCCATCTCAATGCCGGCCATCGCTGCCCTGGCCGTATTCAGCTTCATGTGGGCCTGGAACAGTTTCCTGTGGCCGCTCATCGTCTTGCAATCGCCCGACAAGTACACTGTGCCCGTCGGCCTGGCTATGCTGCAAAGTGAACTGGGCACCGACTGGCCGGTGGTCATGGCGGCCACCGTGGTCGCAACACTGCCGGTCGTGGCACTGTTCCTGCTTGCGCAGAAGCAGTTTGCGCGAGGGATTGCGCTCACAGGTATGAAGGTTTAGTGATGAACTTTCAAGCATTCATCGGGGGCTCTTTGGGATTTCGCATGGTAACCACGAATTTCGGGCAATGACACCTCTGCA
>JBHHTZ010000846.1:0-1998 GCA_046753605.1 Anaerolineae bacterium | reverse complement strand
GGGTTTGTCCAGGGGTTCGACATGACAGTTGTCGTTTTCCATGCGAGAATTCCTTATGGCTGCTTTAACATGAGATCCACTGCCTGATCGCGCAGGTGGGTACGGCGCTCCTGATATTCGGCCTCGTCAATGGTCCCGGCTTCGTAAGCAGCATCTAACTTAGCAATGTACGTCAGGACGGCATCCAATTCCCGCGATCCTCCCGAATCACGGGCAGCCGGTCCCGTGGCGGTTTGCGGCCGGCGATCTCGCCACCACCAGATGCTGCCAGAGCTGATCATGGCCAGCGACAACGCCACACCCAGGATGAAGATTGGCAGCCGGCTGTCCTGAGTCGGCACTTCGGCGGTGGTCGGCGCGGCAGGATTGCCTTCCGACTTGCCGGTCTCCGCAAGCTGGGGCTGGCCGGTCACCATCACGTGTAAGGAATCGCCTGGCTTGAGCGCCCCTCCTTGGAAGGTGTAGATCTGATGTACCCTGTCACGGATCAGCAGTTCCTCGCCGGCCTCCCACTCCGGTCCGTCCAGCGTGACGCCCACCTCCGGCAGGAAGACGGCAGTCTTATCCGTGGGGAAGTCCACAGGGATGTGCAACTCGAAGCTGTCGGTGTTGGGATGGGGCAGGGCGTAGCTGACCATCGCCGCCTGGGTGCTGCGGCCTGGAGCGACCGGGGCGGTATCGGCGAAGCTGTCTTCCAGGAGGATGAAGCGCTCGCTTTTTTCATCCTGCTCGAAGGTGACGTCGGTGGCGTCGGACGGCAGGTGGAAACGGAGGTTTCTTTTGCCCCCATCCACGACGGCGCGGTTGCCCAGGTTGGACAGGATGTACAGTTGTGTGACATGCACTGCGTCGGACGTGAATTCGAGCAGAATCTGCTGCTGCTCGACACGGACGTGCTGGGGGTCGGTGGTGGTATCGTAGATGGATACGGGTATGTCGAGCCGGCTTTGACCCGGCTGGGGCTCGACCCGATCGCTGATGTAAGTGACGTCCCGGTATGTGATCATCACCCCGAAGGTGCGCCCTGGCGCGGTGGCCACATCCTCGAAGCGGAAGTGGCCCTGCTCGTCGGCAGTGCCGTGGACCATGTCGGCCATGTGCCTGCCGTCGTAGAGGTGCAACATCAGTGGCAGATTCGGCGGCACCGATCCACCGGGGCTGGCGTTGGTGATCTGCCCTTCGATGGTGATGCTCGCTGCCGGCTCTGGTGTCTGAGCCTTGACGGTGCGAGGTGTCAGCAGGAGCAGGAGTGCAAGCAGGGCAGCGAACACAATGGATTGGCAACGAGTCATACTGCGGCTACCTCCTCCAGCAGGCGCCGGCCACATGATCCGCAGAAGCGGTCCTCGCGCTCGACAGGGCCACCGCAGTCCGGGCACGTCGGCTCTAGGCCGGCCCCACACTGCGAACAGAACCGGCCACCTGCTGGCACCCGGTAGCCGCACGCGGGACAGGTGGTCGCCCCAGCGCCATCCGGGGGTACAACAACATGGCGGCTGGCCCGCAGCGCGCTCACCGCCGTTTCGATCTGTTCCTCCAACTCAGCTTCACGGCTGTCGCCATGGTCCAACGCCTGCAAGAGCGACACCGCCTGTGCCGCCAGATCATTGCGCAACGGCTGGTAATCGGCTTTGGTGACCACGCCGGCCTGATAGTCGAAGTCCAGGTCACGGATGGCGGCCACCACCGCCTCGTACTCAGTGTGCGGATCGGTGGTGAGTTTCGCCACCTGCCGTCTCGCGGGCCGCCTCCACGGCTGGATCATGGCGGCACCGAGCGCCGCCAGTAGCACAATTCCGACCAAAATGCTTCCAACAGACATGTAGTTTCCTTTCGGTGCTATCCTCTTCGCACGTCTTCTTCCAGTCGCGTCAAGTACTCGGTTGGGATTGAGAGACCCTCGCCCTCGTCCGGGGCCGGCGTTACCGGGGCGAGACCACTCAGCCGGCTTCTCAGCAGACGCCAGAAGAGCCACCCGCCGGCCAGCAGGCCGAGGGG
>JBHHTZ010000845.1:0-1999 GCA_046753605.1 Anaerolineae bacterium | reverse complement strand
CTCAGCGTTTGCGCAGCACGTACGCCGCCGTCTCCACCATGGCGGTGTCCAGGACGCCGTAGCCCAGGTCGGCCAGGGCGATGAGTTGGGCTTCCTGCAGCAGAATCTCTTCGCGCCACTTGCGGAAGCTGGTCAGGAAGAAGCCGGTGCGGCTGGTGATGGCGCCCAGGTAGCCGCCATCCCGCAGCAGCTCCAGCCCCCGCTCCACAAAGGCCGCGTACAGGTCGTTTTTGGTGCGCGGGTAGGCGCGCGTGATGTATTGCTTGCTCCCCAGGCTGGCCGCGCCAAAGGGCGGATTCATCAGCACCACGTCAAAGGGTTGCTGCAGCAGGTCGATGAAAGCGATGCCCTGGAGGGCGTCTGCGGCGAAGAGCCGGCGCGAGACGTGCTGGCCGTCGCCGGCCCGCCTGGCGTAGGCGCGCAGCGCCTCCACCACTCGCGCCTCGGCCTCGGCCCAGAAGGCTTCGTCCTTCAGGTCGGCCGGGTCCAGGCGCTCGGGCGCCTCCTGGGGTTGGTCTGGCCCGAACAGGGAGAGCTGGATGCCAGGGGGCAGGCCGGCCAGGGTTTTGCGAGCCTGGGCGATAGCCTCGCGGACCTCCTGCTCGATCTTGAGCAGGCTGCCGGCCTCGCCGGCCAGCCTCATTTTCCCCCACACGTCGCGCACCAGGTTGCCCAGCACTGCCGGCTTCAGGTCGCGCACGAACTCGCCCAGCAGGTCGTATTCGCCCGGCATAGGCTCGGCACACACGATGTTGGTGTGGTCGATGCGCGGCCGCTCTCGCACCTTGAGTCCCATCTCGGCGTAGGCGCGCTGGGCCCGCAGCCACAGGACGAAGGCCGCAATCTGGCAGGCGCGCAGGTCGATGTCGATGCCGTGCAGGTTGCGCTCCACGATGAGCCGGGGCGCCGCCCGACGGTAGCTTTCACGGTCGGGGTAGTCGGCCTGCAGGGCCGGCCCCAGCTCGGGATCGTCGTAGGCCTCGTCGTAGATGGTCAGCAGCAGGCCAAAACAGTATAACAAAAAGTGCCCGCTGCCGCAAGCCGGATCGAGAATGCGGAGGTCCCTGGGATCACACCCGGGGCGATTTACGATTTCAGATTGACGATTTACGATTGCTTCCCCGCTCGTCAATTGCCCTTCGTCAATCGCAAATCGTAAATCGTCAATCCTCAACAGGTACCGGCACTGCTCAGAAAGCTTTGTGTTGCCGTCCCGCATTTGCCACCACAGCCGGCCCAGGGTGTTGTCGGCCAGGAAGGCGACGACGTAGCGCGGGGTGTAGAACTGGTTGCGGAAGGCCAACTCGTAGCTATTGCGCGGCGCGCTGGAGGCCTTGCGGGCCTGGTCGCGCAGTTCGGCCGGGGTAAAGAACTGGTAGATCCAGCCGATGGTCTCGTCCTCGGCCCAGGCCGGCTCCAACTCCGGGTTGTTGAGCAGGGCCAGCACCTCCCGCAGGCACGACTGGGTCGGAAAGAGGATCGAGGTGGGCAAGGTGCGGTCGAAGAGCACACCCAGGGTCTGGCCCAGATCGTCGAAGAGCAGCTCCAGGTAGAGTCGGTAGCCGCTGCCGGCCCCGAGTCCTGTCGCGGGGTCGGATTGCCCGCGCATGGCCTCGGGCGAGATGAGGCTGAACTGCTGGAAGCCTTTGGAGCGGTCCGCGCTACCGACGGAGGGTTGAATCAGCGCCCGGCTGGGATGCTCCATCAGCTTGAGAGC
Organism: Anaerolineae bacterium; assembly: GCA_046753605.1. Classification (GTDB taxonomy): domain Bacteria; phylum Chloroflexota; class Anaerolineae; order Epilineales; family JAANWY01; genus JBHHTZ01. Next base: position 282 of record JBHHTZ010000845.1, on the reverse strand, counting down.
GGCCAGGCGGTTGAGGAAGGTGAAGGCGCTCTCGCGGATGTAGCGCTCCGCCGCTTCCTCGCGGGTTGCCCCGGCTGCTTCTTCGTGAGAGACAGCAGCCTCGATGGCCTGGCGGTCGGCGCGGCCTACGGCGTCCAGGTGTCCCAGGCTGTCCAACGGCTCGAAGGCGCCGCCGGCGTGGATGCCGTAGGCGCCCTCCAGTTGCCGGGACAGGTCTTCTTCCAGCCGCTGCCGGCACTTGACGACCGTCGTGGCGATCACGTTGCGCAGCGTTTTGTCCAT
>JBHHTZ010000844.1:0-2005 GCA_046753605.1 Anaerolineae bacterium | reverse complement strand
GCACAGAGTCTGGGGTCGGCCGGCTTCATTGCCGCAGCGACCATCAACTCGATTGTCGGTGCGGAGATCAGCGGGCAGCGGGCCTGGGCCGGCATGCCGAGCGCTGTGAACCTGTTGGGCGCAGCGCTCAGCGCCTTTGCGTGGGGCTACGCTATGGACCGCATCGGGCGACGCGGCAGTCTGGCGCTGGGGCTGATGCTGGGCGTGGTCGGGGCCGGCCTGGCCGGCGGCGCGGTGGTCGGGCGCTCATTCCTGGTCTTGCTCACCGGCTTGGCGTTGATGGGGGTAGCGAACGCGGCCCTGAATCTAGGCCGCTTCGCAGCAGCGGAGGTCCACCCGCCAGCCGAGCGTGGCCGAGCCATCTCGAACGTCGTCATCGGCGGGACGGTGGGCGCCGTGTTCGGGCCGCTGTTGGTCGGGCCGACGGGGCGGTGGGCGGTGCAAGCCGGCCTGGACGAGCTCGTTGGTCCGTACGCCGCCGGCCTGGTGCTATTTGCTCTGGCATCGGCGGTGATCTTTCTCTGGCTGCGGCCCGACCCGCGCGACGTTGGCCGCCAGATCGCCCGTCTGCACCCCGAGATAGTTCCGCACCAGGGTCCCACACGCTCCGTGCCGCAAATCCTGTGCGAGCCGGCAGCGATCGTGGCCGTCGCCGCCATGGTCATCGGCCAGATGGTGATGATCATGCTGATGGTGATCACCGCCCTGCACATGAAAGATCACCAGCACGGCCTGACTGCCGTATCGCTGGTCTTCGCGTCTCACACGCTTGGCATGTACGCCTTTTCCATCATCTCTGGCCGGCTGACGGACCGCTGGGGGCGCGGGCCGGTGATCGTTGCCGGCGCGGGGACGCTGGTCCTCGCCTCCCTCCTGGCGCCGATTTCACCAAATGTGTTACCGCTCGTAGTTGCGCTGTTTCTGCTGGGGTTGGGGTGGAACTTCTGCTACGTCGGCGGATCATCGCTATTGGCCGACCAACTGTCGCCGGCCGAGCGGGCCAGAACGCAGGGCTTCAACGATATGCTGATCGGGTTGGCGTCTGCCGTGGGGAGCCTTGGCAGTGGATTCGTGTTCGCGGCTCTGGGCTACGGCGTGATGGGCCTCGTCGGGGCAGGGGCGTCTCTCATCCCGCTGGCGCTGGCGCTGTGGTGGCAGGTTGGTCAGCGCCGGCTGGCGATGGCCTGACAGTTCGACATAGTTGTTGTCCGAATCAGGTCCAAATACGGGTGCAATATGGTCAAAGTCGTGCCAGATCCCCACGCGTATTCTCAATTGCAGCCGGCCATCAAGTGTGATACAATCGTAGCCACAACCCGAATATCCGCATCACGTAAAGGATACCTCGAACAATGAGTCGCTCTGTTGATCGCGTAAGACAGGCTCTCGCGGAGTTGGGAGTGGAGACCGAAATCACACACTATCCGCAAGGCACGCGCACCGCGGCTGACGCTGCGGCTGCCATCGGCGTGTCACTGGGGAGCATCGTCAAGTCTCTCGTGTTTACTGTGGATGGCGAGCCGTTGCTCGTGCTGGTGGCCGGCGACCGACGCGCCGACACCGCAAAGCTCGCCAGGCTGCTGGGGGTCTCGAAGAACAGAATCCGCTTCGCCGACGCCGAGGCGGTGCGTGCGGCGACCGGCTTTGCCATCGGCGGCGTGCCGCCCGTGGGGCACAAGAACGCCATGCCGACATTGATCGATGAGACACTGGGGCGGTTCGAGGTTGTTCACGCCGCCGCCGGCACCCCCCGAGCCAACTTCCCCATTACCTTCGATGAGCTGGTCGAAGTCACGGGAGGACAGCTTGCTGATGTTGTTGAAGCGTAGTCAACTGCGTAGTACGTACTGCGTAGTTCGTGATCGTGGTGGATGGAGCTATGATCAATCACAAAAGTGTTGGCCCGGCCCGGTCCAGGCACAGCTAGGAGCCCGAGGACCCGATTCGGAACGGAGTAGAGTGTATGTGGCAGATGGCCACAGCCACGGCATCAGCGGCGTCGTCG
>JBHHTZ010000843.1:0-2011 GCA_046753605.1 Anaerolineae bacterium | reverse complement strand
TGCCCACGCAATTGGGCAACGTGCTCAAAGCCGCCGAGATGCATCCCCAGGAACGTTACCACCTTGACGCCGTTCTCATCTGGTCACGGCTCCAATCGGCCCTGCCCAAGGAATTCAGCGATCCCCTTCAGGATGCGAAAACCTCCCTCGATTTGATGGTTACCCTCTCGGTTTTCGCCTTGTCATTCGGGCTGCCCCTGTCCATCTGGCTGGCGGTCAAATCATCCGTGCCGTTTCTCTGGTGGGTCCCACTCCTGTTGACCGTCATTGCGCTTGCGCTCCGCTTCTACGTATCGGTTGCTTGTGCCCTGCCTGCCCTGGTTCTGACTTTCGTCGTTCCTTTCACCGTTGTCCCCATTGCAATGACTGTCATCCGCCTTCAGATTGGCCTAACCCTCGTGGCTGGTGTCCTGCTGCTGGTCCAGTTGAGCTACCAAAACGCTGTCCAGGCCGGCCTGGCCTACGCCGAGAGGATCAAAGCCGCCTTCGATCTCTATCGGTGGAAGGTTCTGGAAGACCTGCACCTGCAACTGCCGCCAGATTTCCAGGAGGAACGCAGGATCTGGGAGGAGGTCTGTGGTCTGCTCTATCGCGGCTACAAACCTGACCCCCGCTACTATCGCTATGTTCAACAGGAAGAAACCAAGGAACCTATCCCTGCACCGCAGCCAACCGTGCGTCTGCCGGTGCCGGTAAAGGTCCTGCCGGCCTATCGCCCCATAGTAGCCGACGATATTATCGAGGTGGATGTCTCTGAGACGCAGGTTCCTGTTGATGCGGCCCGAGTTAAGGAAGAGATGATTAGGCAATGCCCGCTCGAACCTCTGTCAGCTCGTGAGCCAGTGCCTCGCTCACTGTTGACAGACCCACAGCATCTTGCGAACACGACTGCTATCGGCATCCCGGCTACGCCGGCCATGGTACTGGGAGGCAACCTGCAGGCTGGCGACGTCGTGGACCTCATCCTCGTGCCGGCTGCGCCCGACGCGCAATCCACGCCCACCCCGGCGCTGTTTGAGGGCGTCCTGGTTCTGGATGTTAAGCCAGCGTCGGAGGACCAGGCAACTGGCAGCAAGCCATCTGATCGCAAATTCGTTGCTGTTATCGCCCTGCCTCTGGCCCGGCGCCTGGAATTTGCGACTATAAGCGCCGGCGCCACAATGCTTATCGCCCGAAAACTCTGATATTCCTTGGCAGAAATGCCGGCCAGAGAGGAGACAACAGCCATGAACTACGATCACTTCCGCACTGCCTGGCACGAGGCTCTGAACACAGCCGACCTGCTACCCTTCGCACCATGGCCAACGGAGACCATTGACCTGGGCCAGATGGGTCGCACTTACAGCATCATCATGGTGCTGAGGGACATGCAGCAAGCCAAGCCCTTCTATGTCACTGCCGGCCTGAGCTGGCAGTGGGGCGCGCTGCAATCAGCACGCATCGCCACCACGGAAGAAGACATGCTCATCGAGCTGTTCGGCCACGATGGCCACTACTATGATACTGAGCAACCCTGGCTGCGGATAGACGTTACCTTGAGTGCAACCCTGCCCCTGGATTCGCCAATGCTCCGGCCCAGAACTGACGCATGGCACCGATGGGTGACCAACGTGACAGCCCGCTTGGAACCCCTGTTGCCCATTCAGAGCAGAGGAGAAAAGGGCGGACTGGTTGCGTTTTCCTGGCGAAGCGACCCCACTGCCCAATTCCAGTGCGCCCCCGATGGCCGGCTGTACTTGACCGGTGTCGAGCTATCAGCCTGGCAACGAATTGACCTGCCGCGGCAGTGGGACGATCCAGATCGCGAGCAGGACCCTGAACCCGATGCCCAACTTGTCGACTTTGCCGGCCGGATGCGAGATGCGCTGCAGGTGTGGGAAGACAGCCTGCGACACCTACAACCACCAGCACCCCGCCAACCTCGGAATACGCCACGGCGTTGATCCAGTTGGAACCTGCGGCGGTGCGTCGCCATCAAGCCGGCATTACGACTCGGAAGGGCAGAACGAGC
>JBHHTZ010000842.1:0-2013 GCA_046753605.1 Anaerolineae bacterium | reverse complement strand
TGACTGGTCAGACGGCAACCGTGGCCGGCGGCTCCTACATCACGGTCACCAGCGACTATGCGGCCGTGGCCGGCGGTGAGCACATCACCGTCACCGGTTAGTGGGCGGTGGTTGGTGGTGGAGCACGGAACGTTGTGAGCCGGCCTGGGCATGATCGTTACGATTCTGCTGCGGCTACTGTTGCCGGTGGTGAGAATAATCTCGTGACCGAAGCTCATGCCACCATCGGTGGGGGCGGGAACAACACCGCCACCGGCTATGCTTCCGTCGTGGCCGGCGGGGGTGGATACGAAGACTACATGACGCTACTGCCGGCATGGCCGTTGGTAGGGAACACCGCCAGTGGTGCGTGGAGCGCCGTGGGCGGCGGTGGAAACAACGCAGCCGGGGGCCACGCCTCCACCGTCGCCGGCGGCTTCGGCAACCAGGCGATCGGGGACTACGCCACCATCGCTGGGGGTGGTCAGGTCGATCCCGCAGATCCCGCGACCGCCAACCTCGTGACCGAAAACTACGGCACGATCAGCGGTGGCGGCTGGAATACCGCCAGCGGTGATCATGCTACCGTTGGGGGAGGAATTGCCAACACGGCCAGCGGAGAAGGTGCGACCGTCGGCGGAGGGAATAGCAACACCGCCAGCGGCGGCCGGGCCACCGTCGGTGGGGGCACTGTCAACACCGCCAGCGGATGGGCTGCCACTGTGCCCGGGGGCGACGGCAATACAGCACAGGGCAACTACAGCTTTGCTGCCGGCCGGCAGGCCCAGGCTAACCACGATGGAGCCTTCGTCTGGGCCGACTCGACCGGCATGACCTTCCCCTCTGCCACTCCGAATGAGTTTGCAGCCCGGGCCAGCGGTGGCTTCTTCTTCGCCACTACCGCCGACGCATCGGTCGGGGCGACCCTCAACCCAGGGTCCGGTACCTGGTCGATGATCAGCGACCGCAACGTGAAGGCGAACTTCTCGCCAGTGGATGGGAATGAGGTCCTGGCGCGCCTGGCCGCGATCCCAATCCAGACCTGGAACTACAAAACCCAGAACTCCGCCATCCGGCACGTCGGCCCCACAGCCCAGGATTTCTACGCTGCCTTCGGTGTGGGCGAGGACGATAAACACATCAGCAGCGTGGACGCCGATGGCGTCGCCCTGGCTGCTATCCAGGGATTGTACGAGGTCGTGCAGGAGAAGGATGCCCGCATCGCGAGATTGGAAGCCCAGAACGCCGGCCTGGAGGCGCGGGTGGCCGCCCTGGAGCAGGCGGTGAGCGCGAAAGGCCCGCCGCCGCAGCCGGCCCGCCTACCGGTCCCTGGATGGATCTTTGGTGGGCTGCTGCTGGCCGGCCTGGTAGTGGAGCAACGCCGGCGCGGGGGGAGAGAGCAGCCATGAGACGCGCCGCGATATTGCTGACTCTAATTCTGGTGAGCGTCAGCGTGCTTATGGTCCAGGCCCAGGGTGGCTTCGACCTGTCCTGGTGGACGGTGGACGGCGGCGGCGGCGCTGCGAGTGGCGGCAGCTACGCGCTGAGCGGCACAATCGGCCAGCCGGACGCGGGGCCGGCTCTGAGCGGCGGCAGCTACACGTTGGCCGGCGGCTTCTGGGTCAGTGGCGGCGCTGCTCCGCCGAGCAACTCGCCGACTCCCAGCGTTACGCTGACGGCAACGACCGGTCCCAGTCCCACACCCACGCCGACGAACACCGGGACACCCACGCCGACGGCTACGGACACGCCCACGCCGGCGAACACCGAGACGCCCACCCCGACCGCGACCGCCACCCCGACGCCCGGCGGCCCGGCGGATCACGTCGTCTATCTGCCTGTCATCCGCAGGTAGCGCTGACAAAGCAGGCGCCAGGCACTTCCGAAGTGCCTGGCACCTCCTGCTCTGTTAAGCCTGTCTTGCGTGGTTCGTAGTGACGACTTATGAACTTTGATAGAATAGTCGCGTAATAGCGCGTTGCATCTCAGCCGGCGCCCGCACGGGCATGAAGTGCCCGTGCTACGCAGCAGCGC
>JBHHTZ010000841.1:0-2018 GCA_046753605.1 Anaerolineae bacterium | reverse complement strand
GGGCTGATCCCCTTCGCCATCCTGATCGGCGTGGTCACTGGCCTGATCCTGTTGCAGCCGGATTTCAGCACCTCGATGCTGATTGCCACCACAGCGTTTGCCATGTTTTTCGTGGCCGGCGCCGAGGTGAAGCAGCTTGCCATCAGTTTCCTGGTTGGTGGTCTGGCCCTGGCCATCCTGATCTTGCAGGCACCGTATCGTCTTGAGCGAATCGCGGTCTTTCTGGACCCGATGAGCGATCCAAGCGAGGACGGCTACCAGATCGTCCAGACGCTGCGCGCTTTGGTGCGTGGGGGCGTCGTAGGCCAGGGCTTGGGGAACAGCCAGCAGAAGCTGGGAGCCTTGCCGGCAGCTCACACCGATGCGATCTTCGCCGTGCTGGGTGAGGAGTTGGGGCTGGTCGGTGGCCTGATCGTGATCGGGCTGTTCGCGATCCTGGCCTATCGTGGTTTTCGCATCGCCCAAAGTGCACCCGACACGTTCGGAATGATGCTCGCCACGGGGATCACGGCGTGGTTGGCATTTCAGGCACTCATCAACATCGCCGTCGTCACATCGACGATGCCGTTCACCGGGATTCCGCTGCCGTTCATCAGCTTCGGCGGCTCATCCCTGGTGACGTCGATGGCCGGCGTCGGCTTGCTCTTGAACATTTCCAAATACTCGGTGACGGAACGCGATGCGCGTACTCCTGTCAGGCGGCGGGACCGGGGGGCACGTCTACCCAGTCCTGGCCGTTATTGACGCGCTGAAGTCCAGGCCGCCCTACCACCGGGCTCAAAACGGGGCTTCGGGCACTGCTGGGGTCGAGACACAGCAGGGCACCTCATCAACCCGTCTCGACCCCAGCTCCAGCGGCCCTTCGGCTGGCCCTGGGCGCCACGCGGAGTTTCTCTGGGTTGGCAGTCATGCCGGCGTGGAGGCCGACGTGGCGCCCCGGGCCGGCATACCCTTCGCGGCGATTGATGTCGCCGGCTTGAGAGGCATGGCGGCGCTGCAACTGGCGCGCAATGTGGTGCTTCTGATGCGGGGAACGCAGCAGGCGTATCGCATCATCGGGCGCTTTCAGCCCGACGTGGTTTTTGTCACCGGGGGATACGTGAGTGCACCGGTGGTACTGGCCGGCCGCGCCAGGCGCATACCCATCGTCATCTATCTGCCGGACATCGTCCCCGGCATGGCGATCAGAAGCCTGGCTCAACTGGCGGCGCGCGTGGCGGTCTCGTTTGAGGAGTCGCGCCAGTACCTGCCACAGGCCAAGGTGGTCGTAACCGGCTATCCTGTTCGGCGCGAGCTGTTTTCAGTAGACCGGGCCACAGCGCGGCAGAACCTGGGCCTGGACCCCCATGTGAGAGCGGTCCTGGTGTTCGGCGGCAGCCGAGGCGCACGGCGAATCAATCGTGCAGTGGCTGCGGCTCTGGAGGAACTGCTGAGCGTTGGTCAGGTGATTCACGTCGCTGGCCGGCTGGACATCGCAGACATGGAGAAGCGGCGCGCGGCGCTGCCGGCGGCGTTGAAAAGTCGCTATCATCTGTTCGCCTACCTGTACGAAGAGATGATCGAGGCGCTGGCAGCCGCCGACCTGGTCGTTTCCCGGGCCGGCGCGGCCACACTGGGCGAGTTTCCGGCCATCGGTGTGCCGGCGGTCGTCGTTCCGTACCCGCACGCCGGCGCTCACCAGGCGGAGAACGCGGCCGTCCTGGCGAAGGCCGGCGGCGCCATCGTCATACCCGACGCCGAATTGACCGGCGAGCATCTGGCGAAGACAGTCCGCCAGTTGCTGGCCGACGAGGCGCGGCTGGCGCGCATGAGCGCCAACATGCGCCGACTGGCTCGGCCCGATGCCGCCCGGCGAATCGCCGAGATGCTTCGGGAGGAAGCTTCCGGGGGTGCGGGTTAGCTGAGCATCGGAACAGTAACCCGTTTCAACGGGTTTCGCAATAATAGGCGGGTAATTCATGATACTGTTGGTCATTCTATGTCAAGTTGAGCAGATTGTGCCCGATGGCTGTCTTGCT
>JBHHTZ010000840.1:0-2021 GCA_046753605.1 Anaerolineae bacterium | reverse complement strand
CAGCCGGGGGTGCCGCTCCAGAAGCTCGCTGGGCAGCGCATCGATCCACCGGGACATGCGGTCGGCCTGAGCTGTCGTGTAGGCATGATGTGTCTGCTCCTCAATGGTCTGTGCCGCTTCTTCGAAAGCGCCGGCCTTGAGGAAGTAGTCAATCGCCTGAGCGGGGTGGCCGGCCCCCGTCAGAACCACCGCCGCCCGCTGCTGCAAGTCCCAATATCGCTGTCGGTCAGTCTCCCACAACCGTGTCTGCAGAAACTCGCGAAACAGCGAATGATAACGATACCAGACACGAGACTCGCCCAGGAGATCGCTGATATCCGTCCGCTCCTCGAACTGCGTGACGAAGATGTTCTGCTGTTCAAGGATGTCCAGGAACGCCTCGGCACGATCAATCCCGAGCAAGGCGTTGACCACCGCCGGCTCCATTTCATTCAGCACGGAACTCTCCATCAAGAAGTTCCGGGTGCGCTCCGACAGCCGGGCCAGCACTTCCGCGGCCAGGTAGTCGTACAATTGGCCACCGGCGCTCCGGGCGCGGGCGATGCCGGCCAGGGGATCGCCGGCCTGGCCACTGAGGATGATGGCCGTGATCCAACCCTCGGCCGCTTCTGTCAGCTCTCGGGCCTCATCCAGCGAGACGTCGTAGTGATACACATCACGCAGGAACGCCCAGGCTTCCTCCGGCGTAAAGCGCAGGGCGTCACGGCCCAGGCCAAAGATTTCTCGCCTTGCTGCCAGGCGCGCGACCAACTCAGGACCCAGATCAGGAATGGTGCGGGTAGCAAACACCAGATGACCGTTGTCCGGTAAGTGGAGGATGAGGGATTCCAGAAACTGCTTGACAGCCTGCGAATCATCGATGACGTGGAAGTCGTCGATGATGAGCCAGAGGGGAAACTCCAGCGCATGGATTTCATTGACCAGTGTCGTCACCAGCATGTCATAGTCGCCGGCCTCCCGATCAATGAGCTGCAGCGAGCGGTCGCCGAAGTGGGGGATTTGCTGCCGGATGGCTCCAACGACGTACCTGGCAAACGTCCACAGGTTGCCGTCCGGTTCGGTCACGGTGTACCAGCAGACAAGGTCATCGAGCCGATAGGCGAAGTCGACCAGCAGGGATGTCTTGCCATAGCCGGCCGGGGCTGATACGACTATCAGACGTTGGTCTGCGTGCTGGAGAAGAGCATCCAGCAGACGAGGCCGGTCCAGGACGTCGGGCCGGCGTCGCGGGGGAACGATTTTCGTGGTGATCAATTCTACCATCGAGCGACTCCACACGCGGGCCGAGATCGGAGCAACTGGGCAGGAACCGCTCTATGCCGAAGGTCAGCAACCAAGACACCTCAAGGGATGCGCTTTATTATACTACAAGGCCCGCATCATTTCAAGAAGGTGATGGCCGTAGCGGCTGTTTATGCCGGCCACTCACAACACACGCTTGACCGCCAGCCGGTTCCCAGCTATCATAGTGTCTGGGCCCTGCACGTTACGACGAGCAGAACGCTCCACCGATCCAGCAAGCGACTCGGACTCTGTCTACAGCGTGCGACCTTTGCCCGGCGTTTGCGTAGAGTAATTCCGAGGGGAGATGCGCAGGACCATAATGAACGACGTGGAACTATCCATGCCGGCACGGCTGCCAAAACATTTCTCATGTCCGAGCCGGCCCGTAGCAGCGTCAATCACTGCCTGCGCACATCACACACATTGCGTACGGGCGCATATACAAGTTGGGGGAGGATCGAGAAAAGAGCGCGTCCAGCGCCGGCCGAGTAGGAGCGAAGCGACGTATCGAGGCCAAGCGGGTTGCCTGGAGAACCGCTCGCTTGATTTCGATACGCTTCGCTACTCAATCGGCGCTCGCTCCCCCAGGTTTTGCACGCGCCCATTGCGAGCACAGAAAGTGAGGTAAAGTGCCAGATGGACTACTTCGGAATTCTCGAACGCAGCCTTGCAATCACCCGCCGCTACCGCGTTTTGTGGTTGTTCGGGTTCCTGCTAGCCCTTTTCAGCGCCGGCGG
>JBHHTZ010000839.1:0-2021 GCA_046753605.1 Anaerolineae bacterium | reverse complement strand
CCGTAGACCAGGCGCGTGTACCACGGCCACCACATCAGCGAGACGGCAACCATCGAGTGGGACAGGTTCGGCTCCAGCACCGAGGCGATGGCCAGCGCCAGGATCAGGGGTGGCACGGCCAGAAAGATGTCCGTGATGCGCATGATGACCGTGTCGATCCAGGTTCCCTGGAAATAGCCGGCCATCAACCCCAGCAGCACGCCGGGCGGCACGACCAGCCCCAGCACCACAAGGCCCATGGTCAGAGAGAAGCGGTAGCCGAAGATCGTCCGGCTGAGAATGTCGCGCCCGATCTCGTCCGTGCCGAAGGGATGCTCCCAGCTCGGGGGCCGGCTGGCGTTGGCGAAGTCAGTGAACGGTTTCTGGGCGTGTTCTGGATACGGCGTTACGAACGGGGCGAACACGGCCAACAGCACGATCAGCAGAACCGTCGTGCCACCAATGATGGACAGCGGGTTGCGTGAGAACTTGTACCAGGCGCGCCCCAGGTTCTCCCGTCGGTTTTCACGCCGCAGCTTTTCAAGCTGTTGGACTGTCATGCTCGGAGCCAACTCTCTAGCTCGTTCCGCCATAGCTAGTCACTCCTCGCTGCACGCAGTCGTATCCTGGGGTCGAGTTGCGCGACGATGAGGTCTACGAGAATGTTGACCACAATGAAAACCACACCCAGCATCAGAATCACGCCGGAGATCGCATTCAAGTCCTTGCGCAAGATGGCGTTCATCCCGTAGCGTGACAGGCCCGGCCAGACGAAGATGAGCTCGACCAGGAAGGCGTTGCTGAGCGTGCCGGCGAAGTCAAGACCCAGGATGGATACGGTGGGAATCAGGGAGGGCTTGAGCAGGAAGCGTCCCATGATGGTCCGTTCCGGGATGCCAAGGGCTCGCTCGGCGGCGACGTAGTCCTTTGTCAGGTTTTCAGACATGCTGGCACGCGTGATGCGCGCCTCTTGCGCCATGGAGCCCATTGCAAGCGCGAGGGCGGGCAGGATGAGGTGTTTCAGCGCATCGAGGAAGGCTCCCAGGTCGCCGGCCAGCAGGGAGTCAACCGTCATAAAGCCGGTGACAGGTGGTGGCCTGGTGACGCCTTCACTCAGCCGGCCAAGGGTCGGCAGCCAGTTGAGCACGAAGCCAAACACCAGCAGAAACAGGATAGCCCACACGAAGGAAGGCGTCACCACCCCGATGTAGGAGAGGACGCGCACGATATTGTCTACCAGCTTGTCTTTATGCCAGGCGGATAACATCCCCAGCCCAATGCCCGCGCCGGTCATGATGATAAGGGCGAGCAGAGCCAGCTCAAGCGAAGCCGGGAAGAACTCCTTGATGTCGTCAGTTACCCCACGCCGTGTCACCAGCGAGATGCCAAGATCGCCGTGCAGCGCATTGCGCAGCCAGTAACCGTACTGCACCGGCAGCGGGTCGTTGAGGTGCATATCCTCCCGCAGCCTGTCCACCACCCACTGGGGAGCGCGTGCGCCAAGGGCGGTACGAGCCGGATCGCCCGGCAGCACCCGTGCGATGACGAAGATCAATATCGACAGCCCGAACAATACAAAAACCGACTGCAGGCTGCGCCGGGCAAGAAAAGCGAGTAATCTCATGGCCTACAACACCTCGTGCTCAGGAACTGTTCCCTCGTTTGCGAAGAGGCTAGTACCTCAGCAAGGTGAAGATGACAAGGTGTCATTCTGAGGCGGAGCCGAAGAATCTCCTTTGCCACAGAAAGGCTGCCTGTTTTGCAGAGAATAAGATTCTTCGTCGCTCCGCTCCTCAGAATGACATATGTCAAAACCACCTTGATGGAGTACTAGTACACCTCGGCATAAATGAGTCTCCAGTTATCATCAAGATTACGGCTAGCCCCTCGACAGGCTCGGGATGAGCATCCTGAGTGGCCGGAACTACGTCCTGAGCCTGTCGAAGGGCGTAGTTCCGGCCGTATCGAAGGGTGCGGGTTTAGGAATAGCCCGGTACTTAGGTCCGAGCCGCACCCTTCGATACGCTTCGCTACTCAGGATG
>JBHHTZ010000838.1:0-2023 GCA_046753605.1 Anaerolineae bacterium | reverse complement strand
TCGGACTCAGTACCCTGATTATTTTCTCAAACTTCATCATCGCGCTTGGGGCGCTTCAGCGCCCACTACAAACTCTCAGCTCTTCCTACTCTTGTCCACACACTTTCATGCCCTCGTGGGCCGGCTGAGCGTTGGGATCGATTTCCAGGGCTTTCTGCAGCCACGGGATCGCCTCTTCGCACTGATCGATGAGCGCGTACGAGAGGCCAATCTCGTAGAAGTATTCCACTGACTCAGCGCCCAGGTCCAGCGCCTTCTTGAACTGGTCGATAGCCTCCTCATACTGGCGCTGGGCATACAGCACCCATCCCAGGTGAGCATAGGGCAGCGCATAGCCGGGGTTGGCTTCGATGGCCTTCTGGAATTCCGCTGCTCCGCGCTCAAACTCCTCGTTTGTGTAGTAGATCAGTCCGAGCTGATCGTACGCGGCCGGGTCGCCGGCGTCAACCTCGATAGCTCTTTCTGACTCCGTGATAGCGCCCTGGGTGTCGCCCAGAACGCGCAGGTTGCGGGCAATGTCCAGGTAGATATAGCTAAAGTCGGGCTGCAGCGCGATGGCCTGACGATAGGCGTCGATGGCGCCCTGGTAGTCGCCCTGCGCTTCGCGGGCGTAGCCCAGGTCGCGCTGGGCGATGTAGTTGTTCGGATCGACCTGGACGGCCGCCTGTGCACTCTCCATGGACAACTTCCAGCGCCCCTTGTCGGCGTACGCCTCGGCCAGGTAGGCCAGCGCCGGCACGTGCTGGTCGTCTATGTCCAGAGCCCGCAACGCGGCTTCGATGGCCGCGTCGGGCTGGCCGGCCCAGTCCAGGGCCATCGCCAGCGTTGCATGAGCATCCGGGCTGTTGGGGGCCAGTTCCGTGGCCCTTCGGGCTGTCTCAACCGCCTCATCGTAGCTGCGTCGAACGGTCAGCAAGTGCGCAAGCCGAGAGAGGGCCGTGACGTTATCCGGGTTGATCTCCAGGGCTGCCTGGTACTTTGCGATGGCCGCGTTAATGTCGCCCTGCTCCAGGGCCTGATTGGCGGCGATCAGTTCTTCCGCTGTGGTCTCGACAGCCGAGTCAACCGCTGTTGGCGCCATCGGCCCACGGGAGCGCTGGAACCGCGCCGGCAGCCGATCGGTCGGCAGCAGACCGGTGTAGTAGCCGGTTCCCAGGCCGATGATGACAAGGATGACCAGCCACGGCCACCGTCGCCGGCGGCGCTTCGGTCGGATGTACATGGAGTCCTCTCCCAGGATTGGGTACGAACAGTCACATCTGACAGTTGCAGCAATTATACCACGCTGCCCGGCAGCGGTAAAGAACAACCCGTACAGGACACGTGACCCGTTTTCCGTTGATCGGCCACGTCAGCCGCCGGATTCCCCAGGAATGGCGCCGGCGACTTGCATCGGGAGCGCCGATGGAGGAGAATTGCGTACATGCAAAGCAACGCAGGAATGATCGGCGGCCGGCGAGGATGGGCCGGCAGAGTTCGACGCTGGGGATGGCTTGTGGTGTTGGCTTTCCTGCTGGGCGCGTGGGTGCTCACCGCGAGCCGCGCGGGCGGCCAGGTGGAGGGCTGCGCCGAGGGGTGCGCCACAGTCCAGCAGCGGGGCGCCGGGCCTCTGCGGGTCATGTCACTCAACGTCTTGCACGGCTTCCCGCGTTTCGAGCACCTGACAGACCGCCTGAACCTCATCGCCGGCGAGATTCAGCGCCAGGACGCCGATATCGTATGCTTGCAGGAAGTGCCGTGGCGACCGCGCATCGGCAGCGTGGCGGCGTATCTGGGCCGGCGCACAGGCCTGAACTACCTCTATGTGCGCGCCAACGGCAACCGCTACACGATCCTTTTTCAGGAGGGCGAGGCGATCCTCAGCCGCTATCCGCTGCGCCGGGTGCGCTTCATGGAGCTGGGGCCGAGGGCCGGCTTCTTCGAGCACCGCGTGGTGCTGGGCGCGACGGCTGTAACGCCCTGGGGAGAGGTGCGCGTCTTCTCCACCCACCTCACCAACGGCGATCCGGCCATCAACCGCGCC
>JBHHTZ010000837.1:0-2025 GCA_046753605.1 Anaerolineae bacterium | reverse complement strand
AGCCAGTTCGGTACCATCAAGTTTCAATCCCTCTCCAGGGATTAGTTTGACAATGGCACATTATGGTGGTGCGTTTGCGTTGTATATCGCTCTCTGACGTTTCAGTCGGCTCTTGCGTGAGCGAGTGCGGTTGACCAGATGCCCGACGACCAACAACACCGCCTCCTCAGGTGTAGGCTGCGGCAAAGGCATAGCGGCTCGCAGCAAGAGCCGGATATTGGCCATAGAGAGGGCAGGCAGCACGTCCAGCTCAAATTGATGGGCCAGGGTGGAGTCACGGGCGTACTGCTGTACCCATTCCCAGCGGGTTTGGGCCAAGAACCAGACTGCCAGAAGGACCAGAGCCAGATGATGTATCCAGCCACGATACTTCTGGGCTTGCAGCTCATCCCAGCCTGCTTCCGATTTGGCGTCTTGATTGGCGCGCTCGACGAAGTAGCGTTGGCACTTGAGCCAGGCCAGGTACGTCAGGGAGGTATCGGCCGTGGCATTGCACAGCGAATACGTGCAGCGTTTCTTCGTCTCACGCCGCATCACCAGCCATTCCTGGGCCGGTTCTGGCTTCCCCTCGCGCAGCGTCCAGACGAGCCGCGCAGCGAAGGGGTCATTCAACTCCCCTCGTTCGATGGCACGCACTCGGACTGGTTTCCAGAGGGTATCGGCGCGACGGGCGACCTGATGAGCTTTCAACGGCTGGACGCCATTCAGCACTCGCAGACGGGTGGGCTTTGGTCCCCGACGGCCAGGCACGGGCTCTGGTACTCCCATCACCGGTTTCTCCAGGTAGACCTGGGTGGTACGGGGGACATCGGCCATGTAGATGAGTCCTGCGCCGTTCATCCGGTCCCGCAACCGGGTGCTCTGCCCGTACAAATCGTCGCAGGCCACGGCGTCGAAGGGCAGTCCCTTGGCCATGACCCGCTGGATCATCTTCCAGCCCAGTTCGATCTTGGTCTCAAACCGGCGCTCAGGCGGGATGCCGACTCGCTTCCGCTCCTCGGCTTTCTCGGGCGCGAACCAGGATTGGGGCAGATACAATTCCCCATCCACCCAGGCCCACAGCGGACGATTGACATCGGTCAAGTTGGCATAGCCCAGGAAGACGCCCACTTGACTCATTTCGACCTTGCCCAGCCGACCATTGTATTGACGCCCGGCACCCGCCATCTTGCCCCCACTCTGGTCGGCACTCTCATCCAGGATCAACACGCTGCCCCGCTCCACACCTGGGGTGGCTTTGATCTCCCACAGCACCTGATCCAAGGCGGCTCCCGCTGACCAGGGTGAGTTCGACATGAAGTGTTGCACGTTCTCTCCTGCAACACCGGTGGCACGCCCGATGTTAGTATAATTGCGTTTGGTCTCCAGGCGCAACAGGCCGCTCAGGTAGTGATAGGCATACTCGCTGGTGTTGCGGGTCTTGGTCTTGAAGCACGCCGCGAAGCGTTGCCAGAAGCCATGCAAGCTCTCCGGTAGCTCCTGACTCATCTCGGGCGACAACCCCCAGCGGTGGGGCGAGAACACCATATCGTCCCGAGCGCCCGGCCAACCATCGGGTTTCTCCGCGTCCTCATCCTTGCCTGCTGGTGTTCCCGGACGGTGAGAGGGTGACCTCTTACCCCGACGATCTCTGCGACGGAAAGGGGACCGAGAGGATGGCCAAAACCACCAGCGGCTGGCCTGATAGACAACCAGATAGACCAGATTCTCTACCGCCAGCCATCCCTCCTGCCAGGGCGTCCTGGATGTTGGCAACGTGCCGACGATACTAACCGCCCATTGCGCGATCCACATCGTCAGGAGTATGATGATCCAGAGTCGGTTACGCATGGCAAGCCCCCTACTGGAGATGATGCCTATTAGCGTAACTACTCTCGTCTAAATTGTCAACGTACCAATGCTAGATCAACGAAAAGTCAGCCAGAAATGTGCCATTGTCGAATTACGATGGATTTGTGATATTGCTCATGGTGTTCATGATCGCCGTTTACTTGCAGACCCTTCTGTGGAATCTCGGGATCGAAA
>JBHHTZ010000836.1:0-2031 GCA_046753605.1 Anaerolineae bacterium | reverse complement strand
TCCTGATTCAATTCCGAAAACGGACAAAAGAATCGGACAATGTCGGTTTACGTGTCCGTTTCGCTCGTTTCTGGCAGGGTGTACCTGCTCCCGCGACCACTTCCCTTTTGCCTGAGCACGCCGCGCCCGGTCAGCTTCTGCAGCAGGTAGGTGGCCTGGCGTTCCTGGACGCCACACAGTCTCATCACCTCGCGGCGGGTGATCCGGCCGTGGGCCTGCACGTAGGCCAGGATCATCTCTTCGGGGGGCATGGCCGGCTGCTCCAGGTCGGCCTCGCGATACAACGTTTCTGCCAACCGGTAGAGGCCCTGGCTGGCCTGCAGCACACCGGCCCGGGCCAGGCCGGCCAATACGTCGGCGGCGTACGCCGCGTCGCGCTGCAGCGCGGGGGCCAGGGTCGGGGCGCTCGTCGTTCCCTCTCGCCGGGCCTGCCACAGAGCCAGCAGTTCGTCCACCTCCAGCGTGCGCTCCAGCCGCCGACTGGCCTGCACGGTCAGCAGCACCAGGTCCAGGTCGGCCGGGCCGCTGTCGAGGAGCACGCTGACGGTGACCACGGTGCTCAGCGTATAGTCCGGCGGCCGGCGGCCGTTGCGCAACTGCCCCCGATAGATGGTCTCCACCCCCCGGCCGGTGCGCTCGACCAGACCCACCCGCTTGAAAGCATCGGCCAGGCGCGGGTTGCGCGGTCGCGGTTCGACGACCAGCAGGTTGTCCGGATTCACCCCCCGCACAAAGCCACCGGGGTTGCTCACCCGCACGTGGTCGTCGTGCAGTTGCACGTGGATAGCGCCCAGGCTGGTATAGTCGCGGTGGATGAGGGCGTTGTTGATGGCCTCGCGCACCCCGGCCCGGTCATAGCGCGGCACGCCGAGGCGTACACCATCCACCATGAGCTCCTGTTCCTCGTTGCGCACGCCGATGGCCTCCGTCAGCCATTCGTGGACCCGCAGCAGTGGCCAACGGCGGAACTCGTTCACGGCCACATCCAGGCCGCGCAACACCTGGAAGGCGACTTCGTGGGCCGGGACGTATTCACGCAAGGCCGCTTCCTTGCCGACCAGCAACAGCCCGGCCAGGGTGGGGATCAGGCGGTCGCCGGCGGCGCGAACCAGCCCCAGAGCGCCGGCGATCTCCCGCTCCGACAGATCGAGCAGCGCCGTGTCGCCGGGGTTCTCTGCTACCATGCGGCGCAGACGGGCGAACTCCACCGGGTCCAGGTCGTCCCAGGCGGCATCGGGGATGACGAGCGCGGTGGGGTCAGCCTGCCCACGGTCGGCCAGCCAGTTGGTCAGCTCGTAGGGGTAGAGCGGACGGCAGCCGGGCTGTTGGTGTACGTCCTGGTAACGGATCACCAGCCGCCCGTCGCTGGTCGCCACCGGCTGGTGGCCGGCCAGAACGTGCAACACGGCCACCGGTCCTTCAGGCAGGTTCACAAATTCGGCCTCGACACTTACCGGGGGTACCGTCCGGCTGGCGACGAACGCCGCCAGCGCCGCCGGATGGGTGTGGCGCCGGGGGTGCAATCCCGTCACGCGGCCGTCATCCTCCACACCGATGAGCAGCGTCCCACCCTGCGCATTGGCCAGGCAGACGACGGTCTCGATCAAGTCGGCGTCGGGCAGCGGCCCCTGGTCACTCTTGAACTCGACACTCAACGTCTCGCCCCCGACGATGAGGGCTCGCAGATCGTCCGGGGTCATGAGGCTCCCTCCTGCTCTCGCAGCGCGGCCAGCGCGCGTTCAAAGGCATGGCGCTTGGCTTCGGAGTTCGGTTGGTGTACCAAGCGGAAGTAGGCGCCCTTGTTGCTTTCACGGCGTACTGTCTCCGGCTCCTTGCGAAGCACAAAGGCGGTGGTTTGCAGTGTACCCGGATTCCCCACGTCGAAAAGGCCCGGGCCGCAGTGAACCATCGTCTCGATAGCTGCCTGGCGGCGGATTTCCTCGCGGAGGCTCGCGTAGGAGCTGATGAACATAAATGAGTGCATGGTCAGCATACCCACATACCCCTCGTCTTCGGCAAACTCCAGGCAGC
>JBHHTZ010000835.1:0-2031 GCA_046753605.1 Anaerolineae bacterium | reverse complement strand
AAGTGATACTGTTGGCCATTCTATGTAAAGTTGAACAAGTCGCGCCCGATGGCTGGGGGACGATGAGGAACTTGACATAGAATGACCAACGGTATCATGAAGTCGCCGCGCTACGCGGCGTCGCCCCACGAATGGGGCTAGCCGGATTGATCCGGCGCTGCTTGGTAAGTCAGACACTTCATGTCCGACCGGGCCGGCGCCCAGCGAATGGGTCACCAGGGGCGAGATTCTTGAACTTAACACAAATACACCAACGGTATCATTCATGGCTCGCTCTGCGAGACGCCGACACGGACAAGCGGGAGGTAGACCTGGGAAGGCTTGATCACCAGCCGGTAGATCGCGCCGGTGGCCGGCGGCGCCGGGAAGAACTCCTCCTGGCAGGAGAAGTACAGGCTGCCGTCCGGGGCCGGCTCGATGGACAACAGGTTGTGATCTCCTGTGGGTTGGCCGCAGTTCGTGAGAACCGTGACTGGCTGAAGGCCGGCGCCATCCTCGGGTATCTCGATCCGGTCCAGCGCGCCGGTATTCCACGAGCCGATGAACAGATCGTTGGTGTAGCCCGGAAGCCGGTCGCCGGCGTAGAACGCGGCATCGGTGAGACCCGGCGGCGGGTCGAAAGCCAGCAGTGGGTCGATGTATTGGGAACCGGGGTCCACGCATCGGTTGTCCACCTCGCTCAGAGGCCAGCCGTAGTTGCCGCCGGCCACGATAAGGTTCAATTCGTCGTTGCAGGTCGGCCCGTTTTCAGTCGCATAGAGCCCACCCGTCACCGGATGCCAGTCGAAACCGAACACGTTCCGCAGGCCGTAAGCGTACACCGCAGGGTCCACCCCCGGCTGACCGACGAAGGGGTTGTCGTCGGGGATGCTGCCGTCGGAGTTGAAGCGCAGAATGCTGCCGGCGCGGTTGCTGAGGTCTTGAGCGCTCTGTCTAATATCGACGTAGCCGATGGACAGATACAACTTCTTGTCAGGGCCAAAGCCGAGGAGGCCGCCGTTGTGACAGCATCCACTGGATACCGGCAGATCATCGACCACAACCGTCATATCTGCACCGATCCAATCGGCGCCGGAAAGGACGGCCGTGTAGCGCAGGATTTGCCCATGCTGGTGGGGAATTGTGTCCGTGGAAGCGGCGGTGCGATATGCGTAGACGAGGCTGTTCGACTCGAAGTTGGGGTCCAGCGCCAGACCAAGCAACCCCTTCTCCTGAAAAGGTGCAGAGTCTGGTAGATCAATGACGGCGAAGGGAGCGGGCTGCACCTGCCCATCCACGATGACCCGGATGGCGCCGGTCACTGGTGCGTCGGCTCCGACGAAGCGTTCGGTGAAGAAGAGCCGGCCATCGGGCGCAAACCGGAGAGCCACCGGAAAAGTGACGCCGTCAGCAACCGTCTCCAATTTGACATGCGGCGGCAGGTCCGGCGACGGGGCCTGTCCGAACACGACGTGTGTGAGCAGGCCGGCCACCAGCACGGCGAGCAGGGTTGGGAGTAACCGGCGTAGTAACCGCTTATGAACCTTGAGAAAATAATCGGGGCATCGCAACGACCAACTACATCTCAGCCCACGCACATATGTCATTCCGAACGGAGCGTTAGCGGAGTGAGGAATCCCTGAGACTGTACGTAAAAAGGTGGATTCCGCCGGGGAAGAAGCCAATCTTCTCTTCGAGGGTGGTGACTCACTTATCAACGAGTCCTGTCCTTTCTTGCAAGGTAGCAGGGATTGCTCACTCCGCGGAGTTTATCCTGAGCCGGCCGAAGGACTCCGTTCGGAATGACATACGAGCGGGCGCCGGTTGAGAAGCAACGCGCTGTTACCGGATTATTCTCTCAAGGTTCATCAGCGGTTCTCGTGCATCAGGAACGACTGAAGTCGTTACTACGGACCCGGAAGTCCTCACTACAACCCCCTCAGGTCATGCTAGTACACCTCGGCATAAATGAGTCCCCAGTTATCGAGATCACGGCTAGCCCCTCGACAGGCTCGGGATGAGCCCCTCGACAGGCTCGGGATGAGCCCCTCG
>JBHHTZ010000834.1:0-2035 GCA_046753605.1 Anaerolineae bacterium | reverse complement strand
GACCTTATCCTTGATGCTGGCCATGCCCTGGATCGTCTCTTCGATCGTCTTGACGCCAGCGCGGGCCGCTACGGCAGCGTCAGCGGCGGCTTGGGACCCGACCTGGGCATTGGCTGCTGCCTGCTGGACGGCCGCGGAGATTTGCGTCGTGATATCCGAGGACCGGCCGGCAGCGGCGGCCTGCTCCTGGGCCCCCTTGGCCACGCCGTCAATGGCCTGCGTCATCTGCTCTACCGACTCGGAGGCCTTGGTGGCCGCATCGGCTTGCTGGGCCGTGCCGCTGGCCACCTGCTGGGTGGTGCCGGCCACCTGCCCGGTGGCCCCGCCGGCCTGCTCAGCCGCTGCCGCAAGCTGCTGGCTGGTAGCCCCCAGACCCTGGGCGCTCTGTTGCACCTGGTCCACCAGTTGGCGCAATTTGACGACCATCTGGCTGAAGGCTATGCCGAGTACATCCTTGCCCGACTTCGGTTCCACGTTGGTGGTCAAGTCACCCTGGGCCATGCGATCGGCAATGTCGGCCATCTCGCGATTGTAGGCGATCACGCGCCGGAAGGCAGCGGCCATGTCGCCCAGTTCATCCTTACTGCTGACCTCCACGTCCTGGTCGATGTCCCCTTCAGCCAACCCTTCCGCGGCCTTCGCCACAGTGATTGCCGCTCGTGAGATCGTCAGGGACAGGTACAGGCCGAAAGCAATGGCGATCAGCCCTGCCACCAAGCCAATGCCCATCGACGCCTTTACTGCAGTAGCCTGGGCTCTATCCATCTCATCCTTTGCCGTTTCCATTGACGCCGAAGCCGCAGATTCGATGCTTGCCAGGTTGCCGATGAACTCATCGGCGGCGGCGTCGAACTTCTCATTCTGTGCGTCGCCTCCCTGCTTGTCTCCGGCCTGGTAGAGGTCGTCCATCTTGTAGCCGATCTGAAGGACATTCTCTTCGTCCGACGCTATCTCATCGAGTAGGGCAAGGTCTTTGCCTTTCACCAGGGGGCGTAAGGCCTTCAACTCCTCATCGAAAGCCTGACTGACCTTTTTGATCTCTTCGCGAGATGCCGAATTTCCCGTCAGAGCCAGGTCGGTGAGCAATCGTTGCTCGTTGCGGGCATGTATTATGAGATTCAATGCGTGGTCGGCCATCGGGTAGTCCTGGGAGAACATGCGATCAGAGGCCCGTGCTATACTTTGTGCATTGACATACACCACAACGAGGATCACGGCCATCAGCGCAACGACGACGAGAAAACTTCCCAACAGCTTCACCTTGATATTGAGTTTCATCTGATTTTCTCCTTCATTCAGATCATTATGTCTTGCTTCGACAGATTAGTTGCTGGGCAACAGTCTCCTGACTCTGCCCGGTTCCGTTTACTTCAGTCGGGAGACCGGCCTGCAGCAGACAGGCCCCCGGCGAGCAAATTCATTGTCATAGCATGGCGTACCTCCTCAAATCACACCTCGGCGAACGTGGGGCTGAAGTACGTTTCGCCGCGGTAGATGCTGCGCACCGCCGACAGCAGATCGTCTGATAGCGTGCGTTTCAAAACATAGCCCCTGACACCACTGCGCATAGCCTGCCACACCAGAGCTTCGTCGCAGTACATCGACAGGATCATAACCTTTGTTGCCGCGCCACGCTCGCGAATCTGCTGTGCGGCCTGTATGCCATTCATCCGTGGCATAGCCAGGTCCAAAACCAACACGTCGGGGGCCAGCGTTTCGGTCAGTTCCACCGCTTCCAGCCCATCAGCGGCCTCGCCGACCACCTCGATATCCTCCGCCTTCTCCAACAATGCCCGTATCCCGTTCCGTATTAGATGATGGTCGTCTGCCAGGATTACGCGTATCATTCGGCCTCCGCTCGTGGTCAGTATTCAGTTGCCAGTCGCCAGTATTCAGCCGTCAGTATTCACTGCTCACTGATTACCGGCCTGCACATTACCCTTATCGGCAAATACGTACGCGACCAGATGGGTAATTACCCTACCTTTGGGCAAAAAAAGACCCCATTCCGGGCAGAAGGTTGTCAACTTTACCC
>JBHHTZ010000833.1:0-2037 GCA_046753605.1 Anaerolineae bacterium | reverse complement strand
CCTTCCAGCTTGAGGATGTCCAGGGCCGGCCTGCCTTCCAGCCGGCGCACCAGCCACGGCAGGTCGTCCGCGCCGTTGTCGCACAGCCGGGCGGCCAGGTCCAGGGCCAGCGGCAGCCCCTCCACCAACCGGATGACCTGCCTGGCTGCCTCCGCGTGCCCGTCCAGCGGCCCCAGGATGTTACTCAGCAGCTCCAGCGCTTCCGCCTCCGGCAGGACGTCCAGCCGCTCCACGTGATTGCACAACGCCCGGCACAGGGCCAGGTCGCGGCTGGTGATCAGCAGCACCCGGTCCGGCGGCAGTACCTGGTCGGACAGCCAGCGGCCCAGGTCCACGTCCCACAGATCGTCCAGGACGACCAGCAGCCGGCCGCGCCGCGCCAGCTCCGCCTGCACGATGGCTGCTCGCTGGTCCAGGCGGGGTTCCTCCTTGAGTTCGAGTCCCAGTTGCAGGGCCAGTCGGCTCACCACCCCAGTGTCGGTGGCCTGCCGGCCAACCTCCAGCCACAGCACACCGCCAGGGAAGTGGCCGGCCAGGTCACGGCCCAGCTTCTGGGCCAGGGTGGTCTTGCCCACGCCACCCATGCCCTGGACCGCCGCGCTAATGGCCACATCGGTGCCGGCCAACACCTGCCTGGTCAACGCAGCCAGTTGGCCGGTGCGGCCGGCGAAGCTGTCGGGCGGCGGCGGCGCGGAGAGAATTGTGAATTGTGAATGGTCAACTGTCAATTGTGAATGTTCGGTCGCGAACAGCCGGCCATCTCTCAGCCGCATGAAGAGCACCGGAATCGCCCAGTCGGTCCGGTCGTGGTCGAACAGCAGCAGGCGCGCCTGGTTCAGCGCCAGATCCACCACGCCGTGCTCCAGCAACTGGCGGTAGAAGTCGCCGGTCAACTGCCGCGCCAGGTCCATGGGCACCCGCTTCTGCATGGCCACCACCGCCGGCACGCCGGCCTGCACCAGCTTCGGCCCCAGACCCACGAAGGGGTGGCGGTCCTCATCATCACGCCGGGCGCTCTCGCAGGCGGCCAGGAACACCAGGTGCGGCACGGGGTCGGCGGCCGTCAGTTTGGGCGCCAACTCTTCGTCCGTGACCGCCTGCCACTTCCCGTCCGCTCGCTCCAGGTAAAGCGCGGCTGTCCCCTCGCCGCGCTTGTGCTGCCGCAGAAACCGGCCGTGGCCCAGGAAGTGGAGCGCATGGCAGGCCGGCAGCTCCCGCAGGATGTTGTCCAGGCTGGTCACGCCGTCTTGGATTTGGTATCCTCCGCGCACCAACTGCCCTCGCAGCTCAGGCGACAGGCCCGTGCGGCCGGGCAGGAGCGTGACCTGGATGAGGCCCGTTTCTCGCAGGTTGCCCAGCGCCCGGCGCAGGTTCTCCACCTCCCGCTCCACGTCGATGGGGGGCAGGCCCTGGGGCAGGTCGCGCGGGTTGGAGATGGCGATGAGCAGGCGCACAGGCCGCTGGGTGATGGGGGCCGGCTCGCGCATCCCCAGACCAGTGTAGCGCGAGAAGGGCGTCCGCGTCGATGTGGCCAGGGGCACCCATTGGCCCTTGTGCCGGTGGTAAAGCCGCTCCCAGGGCAGGGCGTGCAGTTCGGCTGCGCCCTCGTCGATCCGCAGGTGGACGCGCAGCCGGCCGCCGGCCTCGGCCTCGGCGCGGCCCGTCACCTTGTCGTACGCGCGGCGGATGGGGCCGGCGAACAGGGCGTCGAACAGCCGCCGGCCGTACAGCTCGGGGTCGAGCTCGTCCCGGAGCAGAGCCGGCATGTCCAGACGCAGCTCGCCGTCTCGAAAGCGGCTGCCGTCATCCAGCGCGGCTTCGACGGGGTAAGCACCCGTGGACTCGTCCCAAGTACGGATGCGGATCAGGATGTCAGTGTAGTTGTTGAGCATACGTGCCTACCTTGGTTACTACTCAGCCCGCCGCGACGAGCGACGAGACGAGCAATGAATTGCTGATACTGCGAAACCCGTTGATGAAGATTGAGAAAATAATCAGGGTACTGAGTCCGACAGGCCCGCCCGCCGATGAAGCGAC
>JBHHTZ010000832.1:0-2039 GCA_046753605.1 Anaerolineae bacterium | reverse complement strand
TTCGCAATGGTAGGCGCGGTTTCAACCGCCGGCATCAGGAAGGCTGAGTAGTAACGCCACAGATAAGAGCCGCGACTACATCCGCAGTTCCACCACGTCGCCCTCGTGCAGGACGTGGTCTCGGCCCACCAACTGCCCGTCAAATACGCCGCTGCCCCAGACGCGGGCCGTCTTCAGGTTCCTGTAAAAGTCCTGGTGAACCTTGCCGGCAAACTCCTCGACGGTATCCCCCTTCTTCAGCACAAACGGTGCGCTGAGGTCAGGCTCTCTGCCGGGCGCTTTGGAGTACACGCGCATGATGCCCAATCGCTCATACACAACCTGCTTCATGCGCTCAAGGTTGCGACCGGTCACGGCCGAGACGGGGAGCAGGGGCCACTCGTCTTCCAGCAGTTCGAGGAAAATCTCGAACACTTCGTCTGAGTCTTCGTCATCGTTCTTGTTGGCCAGCACCAACAGCGGCACGAAAGTCAGCCGGCGGCGTTCGGCGTGCCGATCCTCCAGACGGAGGGGGATGATCCGATTCTCTTCCAGGATGGCGACAGTATCCTCAATCTGCTGAATCGGGTCTGTCGGCAGGTCTACCACCAACAGGATCAGGTCCACTCTGCGAATCAGGTCCAGCAAGTCCGGTCGCACATATTCCCGACTCAGGGGTGGTGTGTCGATCAACTGGACCTGGACGTTTTCCACCGGCATCATGCCAGGGGTGGGGGTCCAGGTGGTGAAGGGGGCCGGCGACACTTCGGGGGTGGCGTTGGTCAACGCCGCTACCAGGGCAGACTTGCCCGTGTTGGGCGGGCCGACAACGGCCACCTGGCCGGCCCCCTCTTTGTCGATGTGGAAGGGGGATTCGTGCCGGCTGACACCTTTTCGTGTCTGAGCTGAGCTTTTCAGCTTGGAGAGCCGCCGGCGCAGATCAGCCCGGAGCTTGTCGGTGCCCTTGTGCTTCGGGATGGTGCTGATCAGTTCTTCGAGAAGGACGATTTTTTCAGCAGCCGATTGGGCGGCGCGGTATCGCGCTTCGGCCTCGAAGTACTCCGGGGGAAGGTTTGTCGGCATGACAATCGCGCCCCTTGCGTCGCCGTCACCGCATCCAGTTCCACGCGATGCCTCGTCGGGGGGCAAACAGGAAAGCCAGCACGAAAATGGCCGTCGCTGTCAATACCACCGCCGGCCCCGACGCCACGTTTCTGTAGAACGACAGGTACAGCCCGGCAACACCGGAAAACGCGCCAATCACAGCCGAAACGGCCATCATGGCCGGCAGACGTCGCGTCAGCAGGGAAGCCGAAGCCGCCGGCGTCACCAGCATGGCTACCATCAACGCCACGCCGACGGTTTGCAGCGAAACGACGATGGTGACGGCGATGAGCACCAGCAGGAGGTTGCGCAGGAAGGTCGCCGGCAGTCGCAGCGTCTCGGCCAGGATCGGATCGAAGGACAGAACGAGGAATTCTTTGTAGAAGCCGACGATGGTCAGCAGGACCAGCGCACCCAGGCCGGCTGTCAGCCACAGATCGGCGTTCGACACGCCCAGCACGTTGCCGAACAGGAAGTGGGCCAGGTCGGTGGTGTAGCTTCTGGTTGTGGATAGCAGAGCCACACCCAGGGCAAACGCGCCGGCGAAGATCACCCCGATGGCTGTGTCCTCCTTGATCTGCCCTTTCGTGCTGAGAGCGCCGATGCCCAACGCCGTCAGGATGCCTACCAGCAACGCGCCGAGAGACAGGGGCCAGCCTACCAGGTACGCAATGACGACGCCTGGCAGGATCGAGTGCGCCAGCGCGTCCCCGAAAAAGGCCATCCCACGCAGGACGATGTACGTGCCCAGCACCGAGCAGACTATGCCCACCGTCACCGAAGCCGTCAGGCCACGTACCATAAACGGATACGCCAGGGGGTCCGTCAGCCAGGAGAGCAGTGCCGTCACGCCTGCTCCTCCGCACCATCGCAGCAGGTGTCCGTCAGCACGAGCGAGCCGTCTTCAGCCGGCAGCACGTGCATGTGGCCCCCGTAGGCGCGCAGCAGCGTGTCGG
>JBHHTZ010000831.1:0-2041 GCA_046753605.1 Anaerolineae bacterium | reverse complement strand
CCTGGAGCTTGCGCACGTAGTACAACACCTGCTGGGTCCGGCCCACGGCGAAGGAGGGGATGAGCAAAACGCCACCGCGCTCGCCGACGCCGCTGAGCACGTCCGCCAGGGCGTCCTCGATGGAGCCGTCATGGTGGAGTCGGTTGCCGCACGTATCCCGAGGCTCACGTGAGTGCAGGGCCACCGAGCTACCTGTGTGTTGTTCATCCAACCCCTCAGTCAGCCAGGGCTTCGGTAGCCGGCATGACGGCCAGCAGTTCGGCCCAGTAGTGATGCCGGCCGTCACTGTGTCCTGAGCTTATCGAAGGGTTGCCGGCGCCGGCTACGGCTCCTACCAGGTCATCGGGGCTTAACTGCTGTGGGTCGTAGGCCGCGGCGGCAAGACCCTGCTCCAGGAAGACGTCAGCCAACAAGACGCCTTCCAGCCCCAAGAGGCCGTTGCGCACCCGCTGGGCGCAGCGGGGACAGCCCATGCCACCGACGGCCAGGTAGGCAGCCATAGCGGTGGCTAATTTGCTTTCATCCAGGGGTTTGTCCAGGGGCTCGACGTGACACCTGTCGTTTTCCATGCAAGAATTCCTTATGGCTGCTTTAACATGAGATCCACTGCCTGATCGCGCAGGTGGGTACGGCGCTCCTGATATTCGGCCTCGTCAATGGTCCCGGCTTCGTAAGCAGCATCTAACTTAGCAATGTACGTCAGGACGGCATCCAATTCCCGCGATCCTCCCGAATCACGGGCAGCCGGTCCCGTGGCGGTTTGCGGCCGGCGATCTCGCCACCACCAGATGCTGCCAGAGCTGATCATGGCCAGCGACAACGCCACACCCAGGATGAAGATTGGCAGCCGGCTGTCCTGAGTCGGCACTTCGGCGGTGGTCGGCGCGGCAGGATTGCCTTCCGGTTTGTCGGTCTCTGCAAGCTGGGGCTGGCCGGTTACCGCCACGTGCAGGGAGTCGCCCGGCTTGAGTGCGCCGGCGCGGTAGGTGTACATCTGGTGCACACTGTCGTGGATCAGCAGTTCCTCGCTGGCCTCCCACTCCGATTCGTCCAGCGTGACGCCCACCTCCGGCAGGAAGATGGCCGTCTTGTCGGTGGGGTAGTCCACGGGGATGTGTAGCTCGAAGCGGTCGGTGTTGGGATGGGGCAGGGCGTAGCTGACCATCATCGCCTGGGTGCCGTGGCCCGGAGCGACCGGGGCGGTATCGACGAAGCTGTCTTCCAGGAGGACGAAGCGCTCGCCCTTTTCATCTTGCTCGAAGGTGACGTCGGTAGCGTCGGGCGGCAGGCGGAAACGGAGGTTTCTTTGGCCCCCGTCCACGACGGCGCGGTTGCCCAGGTTGGACAGAATGCACAATTGTGTGACCCGCACCGCGTCGGGCGTGAATTCGAGCAGAAGCTGCTGCTGCTCGACGCGGACGTGCTGCGGATCGGTGGTGGTATCGTAGATGGATACGGGTATGTCAAGCCGGCTTTGACCTGGCTGGGTCTCGGCCCGATCGCTGAAGTAGGTGACGTCCTGGTACGTGACCATCACCCCGAAGGTGCGCCCCGGCGCGGTGGTGACGTTCTCGAAGCGGAAGTGGCCCTGCTCGTCGGCGGCGCCGTGGATCATGTCGGCCATGTGCATGCCGTCGTAGAGGTGCAGCATCAGTCGGAGATTCGCCGGCACCGATCCACCTGGGGTGGCGTTGATGATCTGGCCTTCGACAGTGACGGTCGAGCCGGCTTCCGGCGTCTGAGCCTGTGCTGTGAAGGGCGCGAGGAGCAGGAGGGCCAGGATCGATGTGAAAACGAAGAAGATGGATATGTTTGCGTTGCGCATAAAGATAGCCTCCAAGTGTCAGTGATCAGTAAGCAGTAACCAGTCATCAGTGTTCGGACGATTCACTCACTGTCCTTATTGTTCGGCAAGGTCTCCTGACTGCCACCGCGCAGGGCATCGGTCGGGAGACCTCGCTCAACATCGGGCGTACTGATCACTGATCACTGTTTACTGTTCACTGACCTGCACCTTGATCGAGACCTCCGCCTTGGGCTG
>JBHHTZ010000830.1:0-2043 GCA_046753605.1 Anaerolineae bacterium | reverse complement strand
GTGCTCCAGGGGGACCTCGCCGATGGTTCGGCCGTTGGGCCAGAAGTGCTTCTCGCCGTCCATGTGGGTCGCCAGGTGGAAACTGGCCTTGCAGAGCGCGCCGTTTCTGCCCATGCCAAAGGGCTGCCCCCCGACGCGCTTGGTGTAGGTGACGCTCAACGGCTCGTAATTCGCCCACTGGGGTGTCTGGACACTGAAGGGGAGTGTCAGGTCCAGCATTTCGGCCGAGTTCATGATGTCAAAGAAGGTGTCCTCGTTCATGCCGGCCGGCGGCTGATAGGCGACGACGCGCGACCACGCTGTGCCAACTTCCATGAATGGGATGGGCTGAATCATGATCCAGGCCCTTTGATTGTTCAGCTTGTCGATGTCGCCGACAATGCACTCGGCCAGGAGCAAGTGGGCCTTCGGCATCGTGATGTGGGTCAGCGTGTAGTAGTCCTGGGGCGGGAACATCTCGTCCCACGTCTTGCCGTACTGCTCGACCAGCTTCGCTTCGGCCTTCTGGAAGTCGCGCTCGTGCATGTAGCGGATGGGCGTGTTCATGGGATGTTCGGCGCTGCCGCAGTCAACCCCGATGACCTTGAGTTTCATGTCCATTGCCCACGGGAAGAAGTCGGGGGAAGGGCCGGGATGTCGCACCAGGAATCCGAATTCCTTGGACTCTACACCCCCCTGGGCACTCTCGCTGAATACATCCGGCTGATCCCAGGAGTACCGGTGGTAGCCGGTGTTGATGATCAGGATGTCCCCTTCCTTGACTGTTGCACGGCTGGTGATCATCTCGGGGGTGTACAGGCTGTAGTCGGACACCAGATCCGAGATGTCTACCACCACGCCAGGCCCACACAGGTCTTCCAGGGGGACATCGGCGATGGCCCGGCCCCCGGAGTGGAAGGCCCGTTCGCCCACCAGGTGAGTGCCCACCGTGTTGCTCCAACGAATCAGTTGGCCGTTTGCACCCTGCCCTCCGCCGTATGCACCGGTGACGCGCTTGAAGAAATGGATTTCCAGCGCTTTCTCTCCGGGCCATGGGGGCGTGAAGATGCTACAGTCTTGCGTCAGGTCGTACAATCTGGCGTCAGCCATCATTTTGATGAATTGCTCTCGTTCCATATATGATCCTCCCTTGCATAGATGTTGCCGTGGTCATCGACCTTGCCGGCAGCACATGTGTACCGGCCGGGACTGCCTGTCCGAGCCCTTCTTGCTGCCAGAGGTTAGGCCACAGCCGGCGCGACTTCGTATTCGATTTGGGTCGGAAATGCAACCCGATGTGAGGCATCCAAGATTTCTAAGGACACCAAATTGCCCGAGGCGTCGTAGTCCAGAATCACGCCGGGCTTATCCTCATCGCTTTCTTCGACAGGCATGTCGGCAAATATCACTGTCAAAGTATCAGTCTCACGGTCATAAATTACTCTCATGAGTCATCCCTCCAATACTTCTTGATCTTGCTTGTGCGGTAAACGGTGACCACGTCTGGTGGCTCAGGGCTGTTCAGTTCTAAAACTAATATCGCGCGAACGGCTTTCTGTGCCCAAATATAACAACGAATCAGCAGGATTTATCGAATTTCCCGGCTCAAATTCGGTCAATCCCCAAGATTCGCTGTTATATTTAGCAGACAAGAGCTAGAACTGAACAGCCCTATCTGGTGGCTGCCGATCAACGTCTACAAAAACTCGCAGCAGGTAGACCTTGGGTGGATCCCCAAACTCTAAACGGGATTGATAAACCTCGCGGCCTGGGCGAACGGGTTCGGTTTGCTCAGGCGCAGACAAAACGCGGGCAACATCAACCTCGGCAATCTGACGGCGGGCCATCTCCATTAGAGCATGATCAGTCAGGCGATATTCTGTGATTGACGCCGCTTTTGCCATAGTTCACTTTACTCTGAGACCCTTTCATAATTCCGGCAAACCTTGCGAAGGTTCCACGTGACCCTGGCAATTGGGGCATCCTCGGCTGAAAAAGACTACTCCGGCCACGAAGTTCTCGCTGAACCTTCGCAAGGTTGGGTTGTGAATGAATTACGAAAGG
>JBHHTZ010000829.1:0-2043 GCA_046753605.1 Anaerolineae bacterium | reverse complement strand
CCCCGATGCGCTCCAAATTGTGGGCGACCCAGATGAGATGAGTGGCCCGGGTGATAGTCCGGGGATCTTCCGACATGAACGTCAAAAGCTCCCGATATATCTGATCGAACAACCGGTCGATTTCGTCGTCACGTGTCGCGAGCAGGTGGGCCTGCTCCACGTCTCGATCGATGAACGCCCGAAGCTGGCCGCGCAGCAACTCGCGACCGATTTCGGTCATGCGGGGGACGTCGATCAGCGGCTTCAGCAGCGGTTGATCGATGCCGCGAAGCGTGATGGTTGCGATTCCCTCAGCGTAGTCCCCCATGCGCTCCAGTTCGGTTGCGATGCTGGCAGCAGACATCAGGGTGCGCAGATCTCTGGCAAGCGGCTGTTGGGTGGCAATGAGGACGAGCGTCAGTTCCTCCAGATCATACATGGCCTGGTTAATGCGTCGGTCGTCGGCAATCACTCGCTGTGCCAACTCCGCGTCCCGCTCGGCTAACGACTGGACTGAACGCGCAATCGCGGTGTCCACGAGGTCGCCCATCGCCAACAGGTTTCCCATTACTTCATCAATGCGTTCCTGGAAGGCTACCCGGATCATAGTCCCATCTCCTTCATTGACTGACAGCAGGGGTGGCTGCTGACATTATACAGTGTAGGCGATTCTGATGCAACTTGCTCGGTATTGGGTATTGGATATTGGATATTGGGTATTGGGTATTGGGTATTGGGTGTTGGGTATTGGGTATTGGGTATTGGGTACTGCAAGTTTGCCTGACCAATACCCAATATCCAATATCCAATACCCAATACCCAATATCCACGCCGGCGTTTGACCAGGTGAAATCTCAGCAGTATAATAGAATCCAGGAACGCTCACCGAGAAAGCACTTCGAAGTTAAGGAGTTCTATGCGCATCGGCATCGATGCTCGGATGATCTACTATACGGAGGCCGGCATCGGGCAGTACATCCGCCGCCTCGTAAAAGGTCTGGCCGGCTTCGACGGCCCCGAGGAGTTCGTGCTATTTCAGAGCCGCAAAGACGCGGCAGTTATGACCAACAGTCGTCGGTTTCAGCGGCGCAGTCTTTGGACCCCCAGCCACCATCGACTGGAGCAGTGGGTTCTTCCGGTTGAGATTGCCCTCAAAAACGTCGACCTGCTTCACAGCCCGGACTTTGTGCCACCATTTTGGCGCAACGCACGTTCGGTCATCACAATCCACGACCTTCACTTTCTGCGCTATCCTCAATTCCTGACGCAGGACGCTGCACGGTACTACGGGCAAATCGACCAGGCTGTCCACCGCACCGATCACATCATCGTCGTGTCCGACAGTACGCGACGGGACACCATGAACCTGCTCGGTGTGCCGGCCGACCACATCACAGTCATCTACGAGGCCGCCGATCCTGCGTTCTGCCCCATTGACGCCCCACAAATTCTGGCACAGGTTCGGGAGAAATACAACCTGCCCGAGAGTTTCGTTCTGTTTGTGAGCACCGTCGAACCGCGAAAGAATATCCCAACCCTGCTTCGCGCTCAGCGGATTCTGTTGGATCGCCACGGCCCGTTGGCCCCTCTGGTGATTGTTGGCAAACGCGGCTGGAAGTTCGACGAGGTATTCTCTCTGGTCTCTGAGCTCAACCTTGAAAAGGACGTGCGATTTATCGGCCGTGTTCCTCAGGACGATCTAATTCTCATCTACAACGCGGCAACGGTCCACGTCCACCCGGCGCTCTACGAGGGCTTTGGGCTTCCCCCACTGGAGGCTATGACCGTTGGGACGCCAACCATTGTGTCCGACGTGTCGTCGCTGCCCGAGGTGGTTGGCGATGCCGGCTGGCTGGTTCCGCCGGAGGACGTGGAGGGATGGGCGGCCGCCATAGGCCGGCTGTTGGCCGATGAAGACCTCCGGGCTGACTATCGCCGGCGCGGGTTTGAACAGGCCAGCAAGTTCTCGCTGGAACGAATGGCTGACGAGACCGTGGCGGTTTATCGACAAGTGGCCGGGCAAACATGAACCCTTCGACGGACTCAGGATGAACCCTTCGACGG